>JAKAUH010000726.1:2834-7474 GCA_021818605.1 Planctomycetota bacterium | reverse complement strand
GTTGAGGTTCGTAGGCAGCTCGCTGATCATCAGGCCCGACTCGCCTTGCGGATGGAAGCGGAACGGCGAGGCCAGCAGCGGCCGGTCGTGCGTCTCATCGGGACGCAGGCCGAACGCCGGCACCGGCTGGTTGTGATAGCGGGCCAGCGCCGGCTTGTAGTCGAATGTATCCACATGCGAAAACCCGCCGGTGAGAAAGACGATCACCAGGCTGTCGGCCTTCGGCTCGTGATGCGTTCGCGCCGGTGCGACCAGGGCAGCGCCGTTCTGCTCGGCGGCCCAGGCCAGCGCGGGATGGCCTGCGCGTGTGCCCAGTCCCATCGCGGCGGCCGTCGCCGTGGACCTCAGGAACGATCGCCGCCCGATCCGCGTTTCGTCGATCATGGTGGTGGACTCCCAATCGGGGCTGGTCGGTGGGTCAATCGAGATGGAGGAACTCGTTGGCGGTCAGCAGCACGCGCGCCAGGCTGGTCCAGGCGTCGCGATCGGTGGCGACGGCGCCGGCCCCGCGGATGTAGTGGAGCGCCCGGTCGAGCTCGGGCGGATCGGGCGCGCGACCCCAGGCCAGTCGATAGCCGGCGCGGATGCGACCGGCCGGGTCATCGGCGGTGGCGATCATCCGGCCGGCGAGGCCGGAGGCGCAGTCATCGACGAACGGGTTGTTCAGGAACCAGAGCGCCTGCAGCGGCACGGTCGACCGGCCGCGGACGTCGGTCGAGGTGTTGGTATCAGGCCCGTCGAAGAGTGACAGGAACGGGTGCTTCACCAGGCGCTGGGTCATCAGGTAGACGCTGCGGTGGTTCGAGGCATACACCGACTTGAATGCGTTATGCTGAGTCCAGTGCCAGTCCTCGATGGGCGGGAACGGGTGCCGGCCGGGCCGCGACGGGTCGAGCCGGCCCGAGACGGCAAGCATCGCGTCGCGGAGCGATTCGGCGTCGAGACGACGGCGCGGGAACCGCCAGAGCAGGCGATCGTCGGGGTCGATCGCGTCGGCCTTCGGGTCGTCGGGGCTGGCGAGCTGATAGGCCGACGACAGGACGATCTCGCGGTGGATCGCCTTGACCGACCAGCCCGACGCGACGAACCGCGCCGCCAGCCAGTCGAGCAGCTCGGGATGACTGGGCGGCTCGCCGCGGACGCCGAGGTTCGACGGCGTGGCGACGATCCCGCAGCCGAAGTGCCCCTGCCAGATCCGATTGACCATCACCCGGGCCGTCAGCGGGTGCTCGGGACTCGTCAGCCACCGCGCCAGCTCGAGCCGGCCGCTGCTGCCGGCCGCCATCGGCGGCGGAGCCGGGCCGGCTAGAAACGCGAACCGAGGCACGCCGTGTGGGACGACCGGGCCGGGGTTGCCCGGCTCACCCCGTCGCTGGAGCGGCACGTCGGTCGGCTTGCCCTCGGTCACCGCGTAGGCGCCCGGCATCTCGGGCGGCAGCGACGTCCGCTTCAGCCGCGATTGCTCGGCCTTGAGGGATGCCAGCTTCTGGCGAGCGGCGGCATCTCTGGGCTTCGTGGATTCGAGCTCCGGAATGAGGCGGTCCAGCTCGGCGAGGCGGACCCTGTACGCCTTCAGCGCCGGCTCGGCCCGAGCCGGCTCGACCAGCGGGACGAACCGCATCCGGGGAAAGCCCTTCGATTGCGTCTCCTCGGAGCCGGCCCAGGGGAAACTCGTGCTGGCGAACAGGCCATAGAGCGAGTAATAGTCGCGCTGGCTGACCGGGTCGAACTTGTGGTCGTGGCAGCGGGCGCAGCGCAGCGTCAGGCCCAGGAACGCGCGGCCGGTGGTCTCGATCGCGTCCTCGAGCGTCAGGTGCCAGAGCTCGTAAGGGCCGGTGCCGTACCGCCGCGAAAGCGCGACGAACCCAGTGGCCGCGACCGATTTCGCGTACTCATCCCCCGACTTGCCCCGCGCCAGGATGTCGCCGGCCAGTTGCTCGCGGACGAACTGGTCATAGGGCACGTCGCGGTTGAAGGCGTCGATGATGTAGTCACGATACCGAACCAGCTCGGGGACGGGGTAATCGGCGTTGTCCCCGGCGGTGTCGGCGTAGTGGGCGACGTCCATCCAGTGCCGGCCCCAGCGCTCGCCGTAATGGGGCGAGGCGAGCAGGCGATCGACCAGTCTGGCATAAGCATCCGGGCGCGGGTCGTCGAGGAAGGCGTCGATCTCGCCGGGCGTCGGGGGCAGACCGACCAGGTCGAACGTGACCCGGCGGATCAGAGTGGGTCGGTCGGCGCTGGCAGCAGGTATCAGCCCCGCGGAGCGTAGCCGCGCAGCGAGGAAGCGGTCGATCGGCGTCCGGGACCAGCCGGTCAGATCAATCGGCGGCGAAACCGCGCGCACCGGCTCGAATGCCCAGTGCCGGGGCGCCGGAGTCTCGGCGGTTGCCGCGGCCCGGACGGTGGACGCCCTGGGCCAGACGGCTCCATCGGCGATCCAGCGGGCGATGGCGGCGACGACGGGCTCGGGGAGCCGCTTTTTCGGCGGCATCTTGACCTCATCATGCGTGCGGCGGATCGCCTGGACGAGCAGACTGCGATCCGGGTCGTCCGGAACGATCGCCGGCCCGCGGTCGCCGCCCTGAAGGAGTGCCTCGCGCGAACCGACGGCCAGACCGCCGCAGGTTTTCTTACCGCCATGGCAGGTGAAGCAGTCATTCACCAGCACGGGCCGAACGTGCAGCTCGAAGAACGTCTCGCGCGGATCGTCAGCCCGCGCGAGGACTGGGGATGCACTCGCCAGGACCGCGAGGGCCACGATTCCCGGGACGGAGAGTCGCGCCATGGTGCCGACTCCTACGGGGGTTGGTTGGGGGAGAGCGGGCGGGTTCCGGCCCGGTCGCGGGCCGTCGGATTGCTTCGGAGGGTCGGCCAATCCGGCCCAGGCTACACCAGCCCGCGCCGATTGACAACCGGCTGAGCAGGCGGGGTGGGTCCGCCTCGCGGGTTCGAGAAAGCCCTTCCGTTCGCCCGGCGGGGTCGGCCGCACCGGGTCCGCACCCGCCGGACCTACCGATCGCACCCATGACAGCAGGCGCTTCAAATCTGCAGTTGCCAGCAAATTCACTCGATATTCACTATCTTTCCCAAAACGAAAAATCTGATGTCGCGAGGCCCTCGATCGGTCGAGCTTGACCCCAAATTGGCTTCGTTTTGTCGATTTGCGGGGGGAGTGGGATCCGAAATTGGCTTCGTTTTGTCGATTGCAGCCGTTCGGCGCCGAAACGCTGCCTATCGGCGCCGACGCTCGGCGCTTCGGCGCCGATGTTTCGGCGCCGACGGTCGGCGCAGAATATGAAGAAACCGTGAAGATTGGGTTCGTTTCCTCCCTTCCGACTCGCCGAAATGCCCAGGCGTCCGAAGGATACATGCAAACATCGGAAAATGCGTGTCTTCGCTGAGGGCGGGAAGCCGCAAAGGGCATCGGCAGGAACGGGGTCGCTTTGACGAGGCGAATGCATGGTTGCTTCATCGCTGCGGCTCCTCTTGTCCGGGCTTCCCGAATCCTCTACCTAAATAATCAACAAGAAGGGTCAGCTTTTTGCGCAAATCCTGGCTTACATGAGGTTTTTAGCAAAGAATCCATACAACCATTAATGTCTGGTGTTGTGCCGCTGTGGCATTGCTTCGGGCAATGGGAAGCGATCGGCTGAGGAGTCCAAAACCAGGCTCAACGGAAACGGAGTCAGCCTGGAAAGCCTGACCTACTGGTCCGTCCGGGGCAAGGAGTCAGGGATAGTCAGCCGGCTCCGCCACCGATCGGGACGAAGTCCGTTGTTGAGGAGGCAGGCGGTTCCGTCCGCCGACCTGCGGACCCGGCGACCTGACACCGACGCCGGCCACTGGAGTAGGTCGGGCTCTCAGCCTGACCCGGCCGGTCCGGCCCGGCCCGAACCGCGTCAGCCTGAGAGGCTGACCTACGTCGGGCCGAACGGACGGAGCCGACTCCGACAACCTGACACCGATCGACGGACGCTGGACGACTTCGGATGGCCGCCCGCATTCTCCGGCTTCTGGATCCTGATCTCGTCGAGCGTGGTGGCGCAGAGGATGTCGTCGAAGTAGATCGTATCGATCGACTTGCTGTGCGGTGTCCGGTGGATGCCTGGCTGCGAGAAGTAGACGGCCTCTGGTCCCTTCGTCTGCACCTTCCTGTCCAGCACCAGGTCGCCGTCCCACCAGAGCCTGACCTTCCCCCGGTTCGGGTCCACCGACCAGTGGATATGCATCCCCAGTTGATGCCAACGGCCGACGGCGAAATCCGCCATCCAGTGAACGCCCTTCCGCCCCAGGTTGCCCGTGCCGAACTTGATGAGCGTGCCGGTCCTGTCCGCCTTCGGCTCGACCCACCAGGTCATCACGTTGTTGTAACGCGGCGGCGGGCTGCCTTCCCAGTAGAAGAAGTTGTCGCGGTCCCTGGGCGCGTCCTTCATGAAGATGTAGAACGAGACGAACGTATCGGAGCCCTCCTTGACCGTGACCTTCGGGCCATTCGCCTGGACGCGAAGCTGCCGGGCGTTGAAAACGTCGTCCTCGTGAATCGTGAAGCGGCCCGAGTACTTGCCCGAGTGGACAACCTCGGTATCGACCCCGATGTGCCCCTTCCTGGCGCCCTTGCTCGTTCCGCTGAACTGGCG
>JAKAUH010000726.1:0-2824 GCA_021818605.1 Planctomycetota bacterium | reverse complement strand
GTCACCCGTCTCGAAGTCGGCCTGGAACAGGATCTCGGCCGCCACCGGCCCGACCCCGCAGAACACGGTCAAGAGCAGAGCGACGGATACCAGGCACAACTGCCAATTCCTGGGACTCACTGGCGGCGTCCTCCCGATCGCTCGGGCTACACATCGAAATCGATCCGATTCCTCGACCGATCATCCTCACGCGTCGACGACAACGGCGTCGAGGCAATGCGCCTGGCAGCAGAGGATGAGGTTCCTGGCCCGGTCGCGGGTGCCGAGTGCGGCCTCCATGTCCATCGTGACGTGGCCGTCGAGGAGCTGCGTCTTGCAGGTGCCGCAGATCCCCGCGCGGCAGTCGTAGGGGATGTCCACTCCTAATTCCTCGGCGGCCTCGAGCACCGTCTGGCCGTTGGTGATGGGACCCGATTTGCCGGACCGGGCAAACGTGATCGATGGCGTCCCCGCGACAACTGCGCCGTTCGCGCCCGCGACGACACCAGTCGGCTCCGGCTGCATCTCGCCCTGGCGCTCGGCGTCGCGATGAATGGCCCGGGTGAACGACTCGACCGCCACGCGATCGTCGGGTACGCCGAGGTCACGCAGCATGACCATCAAGGACCCCATCATCTCGTCCGGCCCGCATAGGTGAACCAGCCGGGTCGCGATCGACGGTACAACCCGCCGGATCAGCTCGGGCGAGATCCGGCCGCGCTCGCCGGTCCAGCCTGGCGAGTCGTCGCGGCTCAGTGTGACGGTGATCCGCAGGTTGGGGAATCGCTGCCGGACCGACTCGAGTTCCTCGCGGAAGATGATGTCTCGCTCGGTCCTGGCGGAGAAGATCAGATCGATGTCGCCCGTCCAGCCGATGTCGATGAGATACCGGATCTTGGCCATCAGCGGCGTGATGCCGACGCCGCCGGCGATCAAGACGATGCTGTCGGCCTCGGCGCCGGTGAACGTGAACCGCCCGGCCGGCGCGGAGACATCAAGCAGGGTTCCCTCGCGGACAACGTCGTGCAGGTATCGCGACGCGACGCCGTGTTCCTCGCGCTTGACGGTGATCTCGCAGGAGCCGCCCCGCGTCGGCGGCGAGGCGATCGTGTAGGAACGGCCCACACGCTCGCCCTCAACCGGCAGTGAGACGTTGAGGTACTGGCCGGGCAGGTGCTCGAACGGGAAGTCTGAACCCTCGACGGCGACCAGGCGGAACGTCCGCACGTCGGGCGTCTCGTCGAAAATGCTCGCGACCGTGAGCTGGCCCTTCCAGAACCGCGGCGCGGCCGCGGGTCGCGCACCGGCCACCCGCGCCGGAGACGTTCGAGCGATCCGGGCATCCAGCCCGAGCCCCACGAAGTACGCGACGACCCGGTATCCGAGCAATACGCCCAGCACGCCGGCGAATGCGATCGGCTGCGAGGTGTCGGCCTTCACCAACATGTAGTAGTGAACCGCGCCCGCAATCGCCACGAGGTACACCAGACGATGTAGCCGCTTCCAGTTCCGGCCGCCGAGGCGCCGGATCATGCCGTCGGTCGACGTCGCCGCGAGCGGCACCATCAGGGCAAGCCCGGCCATCCCGACCAGCAGATACGGGCGCTTGACGGTCTCGGAGAGCGTGTCCTCGACGCTGCCAGCGCGGTCGAGCCCGAAGAAGATCGCGAAGTGGAGCGACCCATGAAAGAACGCGCACAGGCCCAGCATGCGGCGGAACGAGCCCAGCCAGCCCTGGCGAGTGAGGCGGCTGACGGGCGTGATCGCCAGGGTCAAGAGCAGGAAGATCAGCGTCAGGATGCCGGTCGTCCGGATGGCGAAATTCACCGGATTGGCGCCGAGCTGGCCGTGGTACGCGTCCCAGCCGAGGAGCGCGACCGGCACGGCGCAGTTGACCAGCACGGTCGCCTTCAGGAAACGTGAGGGCTTCATCGGGGCGTCGGGCCTCACTCACTCGGTCGATTCAGCTCAGAAATTGCGACGGAGATCCATGTCGGCGTAGAGGTGGGCGACCTGCTCGGCGTAGCCGTTGAAGGGGAGCGTCGGGCGGCGGCCGGTCTCGCCGATCCGCTGCTCGGTCGCCTGGCTCCAACGCGGGTGATCCACCTTCGGATTCACGTTGGCATAAAACCCGTATTCGTAGGGCGCCATGATGTTCCAGGTGGATTCGGGCATGCTCTCGACCAGCGTGATCTTCACGATCGACTTGATCCCCTTGAACCCGTATTTCCAGGGAACGACCAGGCGCAAGGGCGCGCCGTTCTGAGGCGGCAGCTCGTGGCCGTAGAGCCCGATCGCCAGGATGGTCAGGGGGTGCATGGCCTCGTCGAGGCGCAGGCCCTCGCGGTAGGGCCACGGCAGGACGCCCGTCCGCTGGTAGGGCATCCGCGTCGGGTCGAGCAGCGTTTCAAACGCGACGAACCGGGCGCTGCCCATCGGCTCGACGCGGTCGATGAGCCGGCCCAGCGGAAACCCGGACCAGGGGATCACCATCGACCACGCCTCGACGCAGCGCATCCGGTAGACCCGCTCCTCGGCCGGAAAGTCCCTGAGCAGCTCGTCGATGTCGAAGACCTTCGGCCTGTGGACCAGCCCCCCGACCTCGACCTGCCAGGGCTTCGCCACGAATCCCGACGCCGCTCTCGCGACGGACTCCTTGTCCGTGGTGAACTCGTAGAAATTGTTGTAGTTGATGACGTCCTTCAGCGGCGTCTTCGGCTCGTCGACGCGGAGGCCCCTTGCGACCACGTCGGTCCCCGGCGCCGGGGACCGATTGACCTCGGCGAGCAGGGGCGTCTTGACCTCGGCCGACCCGGGCTGATTGAGCGTACGGTAGACGGCCCCG
>JAKAUH010000461.1 GCA_021818605.1 Planctomycetota bacterium | reverse complement strand
CCCAGCTCGACGTGCTGCTGCTGCCGCAGGTATGCGGCGCGGTGTTCGAACGCATCCAGGTCGAAGCCGGCGCCCAGCTCGCGATTCATCCGCGCCAGCAGATTGAGGTTGAACGCCGCGCCGATGCCCGTGCGGTCGTTGTAGGCGGGCGAAACGATCGACTGGTCCTTGTCGAGGTCGAAGCCGATCAACAGGCCGCCGCCGAGACCGACCAGCCGCGCGATCGAGGTCAACAACCGAAGCGCTCCGAGCGGCTGGAAGTTGCCGATCGTTGAACCGGGGAAGTAGACGACGCGGCGCGACGCCGGCGGCGCACCCGACTCGGGCAGGTCGAACGCGCCGGTGAAATCGTCGCAGATCGGGATGATCTCGAGCGCGGGGAACCTCGCCCTCAGCTCGGCCGCCGATCGATGAAGCGGGTCGGATGAGATGTCGACGGGAAGATAGGCCCGCAGCTCGCGGAGCTGCTCCAGCAACAGGCGCGTTTTCACGGCGCTGCCACTGCCCAGCTCGACCAGCTCGCAATCGGGTCCGATCGCCTCGGCCATCTCGCCGGCGTGGCGCGACAGGATCGCCAGCTCGGTGCGGGTCAGGTAATACTCGTCGAGCTCGCAGATCCGGTCGAAGAGGCGCGACCCGTGTTCGTCATAGAGGTACTTGCACGGGATCGCCTTGCGGGGAGCCGAGAGTCCGTGGAGCACGTCGTCGCGGAACTGGTCCAGACCGGTGGAGAGAACCGCCCGCGAACTGCGCGCCGTCGTCGTTCGCATGATCGGCATCAACTTATTCTCGCCAGCCGGATTCCGGAGAACTGCCAGCGAGCCTCGGGAGGGAAGAAGTTGCGGTACGTGGACCGGATGTGCGAACCCGGCGTCACACACGATCCGCCTCGGAGCACCATCTGGTTGCACATGAACTTGGCGTTGTACTCGCCGAGGGCGCCGGCGGCGGGCCTCATCCCCGGGTAGGGCGTGTACGGGCTCTGCGTCCATTCCCAGACGTCGCCGAAGAAGCCGGCAGCTCCCGTGCCAGGCAGGGTCGTCGCCGGATGAAACCGCCCACTTTCGAGGAAATTCCCCCGAATTCCCTCGCCGCTCGCGGCAATCTCCCACTCGGACTCGGCCGGCAGTCGCGCGCCGGTCCATCGGGCGAAGGCATCGGCCTCGTAGTAGCTCACGTGGCAGACCGGCTCGCTCGGACTCACCGGCCGGAAGCCGCCGAGGGTCTGCGTCCACCACCGGCCGTCGACGCGCTCCCAGTACAGCGGCGCCCGCCAGCCGCGCGACGAGGCCTGGGCCCAGCCGTCGGAGAGCCAGTGCTCGGGCTGGTCGTAGCCGCCGTCGTCGATGAACTGCTGGTATTCCTGGTTCGTGACCAGGCGCGACGCCAGCTCGAAACCCTCGAGGAGAATGCGATACCGCGGTCTCTCATTGTCGAAGGCGAAGCCTTCGCCGTCGTGGCCGATCCAGTGGATCCCGCCGGGAAAAGTTCGCCACTCGGTGGCTGGGGCGATCGCATCTTCGGGGATTGCGGCATCGCTCCGGTAAACAGGCCGGAGCGGGTTGCGCGAAAGCGTGTACTTGAGGTCGGTGACGATCAGCTCCTGGTGCTGCTGTTCGTGGTTCAGACCCAGCTCGAGCACGGGCGCCGTTCGCGCCAGCATTGCCTTGTCAGCCGTTGCCAGGAAGTCGGCGACGGACGCGTCGACGGCATCGCGATAGGCGAACACCTCGTCGAGCGCCGGCCGGGTGATCAGGCCCCGATCGGACCGAGCGATGCGTGGGCCGACCGCATTGTAGTAGGAGTTGAACAGGAGGCTGAAGTCGGGGTGGAACGCGCGATATCCCGGGGCATGAGGGATCAGCAGGAACGTTTCGAAGAACCAGGTGGTGTGTGCCAGGTGCCACTTGGCCGGGCTGGCATCCGGCATCGGCTGGACCTGGCAGTCCTCCGACGAGAGCGGCTCGACCAGCCTCTCGGTCATCGCCCGGACCTCGTGGTAGCGGTCCGCCAGAGAAGAAATGGCGCAGGCTCCGGCCGGTGCGCATTCGAGAAGGCTCGTTCCGTGGCTGATTGGCATCACGCAGAGTTCCACATCACAAACGGGTGAGACCGCGACCCAATCTAGCAGAATCGCTGCCAGGTCGCTGGCATTTTATCTCCCCGGAAACCCACGAGTCCCCGTCCCGGCGGATGCGGGCGGTTGGAACGGCATTTGCCTGGCTTCGTGGAGCATCCGTGATTGGAGGGGTCCCCAGTGGTGTCGTTTGGGAGCCTGTTCGCATGATGAAGACGAGGGAAGGGCCGGAGCGTCCCAGGTGGCTCCTTGCCGTCGCACGTTGGGCTGGCCTTTCAGTCGTCTCCCTGCTCCTGGCCGGCGAGTCGCTGTGTGTCTCGGCCTTCGGCCTTCGGCATCAGGCTGTTCGCGCGGACGGGCGTCCGCTGGTTCGGATCATCTTCAGGGGGGGACGTTCACCAATGACTGAACCCACATCGGCGTCACGACCCAGGGATCCGCCGGGATCCGGCCGAGGTCGAAGCGGTCGAGCCAGTCCTGCGGCGATGAGGGGACGGCCGTCTCCGACCAGCCGCACGACACCGCCAGCGAGCCGACCAGCCGGCGCGGCTCAGCGCCCCGTTCGCGCAAGGTCGCGAGCTTGAGCGAGCCGTCGCGCTTGGCCAGTCGTCGGCCGTCGGGTGAGACGGCCAGCGGGATGTGGCCGAACTCAGGTGCCGTCAATCCCAGCGCCCGGTAAAGGAGGATCTGCCGCGGCGTGCTGGTCACGAGGTCGGCGCCCCGGATGACCTGATTGATCCCCATCGCGGCGTCGTCCACGACGACGGCGAGCTGGTAGCTCGGGCCGACGCCGTTCCTTGCCACGAGGAAATCACCGCCCGCGAGGGCCGGGTCAACCGAGACAGCCCCCTGGTAAAGATCCTGCCAGGCGATCGCGCCCGTTGGGACACGGAAACGCCAGGCGAACGGCCGGTCGCCGAGATTGCGAGCATCGGCGACCGATCGTCGCGAGCAGGTTCCGGGGTAACTCGGGCCCTCGTCCTCGGAGTGCGGGGCGCTCGCCGCGCGCTGGATGTCGGCGCGGGTGCAGATGCAGGGATAGACGGCCTCGCGGGATTTCAGGGCTTCGAGGGCCGCGGCGTAGAGTTCCAGCCGCTCCGACTGGACATAGGGCGCGCAGGGTCCGCCGACGTCGGGCCCCTCATCCCAGTCGAGTCCCAGCCAGGCGAGGTCATCCAGGGCGGCCTGACGGGCCTCGGGGCGCACGCGTGAGGCGTCGAGGTCCTCGACCCGTAGCGCCATCCGGCCGGCGCGGCTGCGGGCGGCCAGCCAGGCGATGAGGAACGTGCGCGCATGGCCGAGGTGCAGCCCGCCGGTCGGCGATGGCGCCAGCCGGCCGCTCGGAATGATGCGGGAATCGTTCGCCGTTTGCAGGTCGGGCATCCGTTTCTGGCCGGTTTGCTGACTCTGGAGAGCGGGCCGGGCGAGTTCGAATGGACTGGTCCGCTCGCGGCGGATCCGGTCTAATGAACGCGTGGAGCGGCCGGACGAACGAACTGCGCCGCGAGGCCGAGTGTCCATCGTATCCGACGATCCGCGAATTGCCGCGGAGACCTTCCATTTTTCGAGACGAGAGTCAGGAGCTTCCCTTGGATTCCGAGCTGAAGCGTTCCGCGCGGGGCGTGATCGACCAGATCCTCCAGTTGCGAGACTCTCTTTGACTTGGGCGAGAAGCAGGCGCACCGCGACTCGCTCGAACAGGAGATGAACGGTCCCAACTTCTGGAACGACCAGGAGCGGGCCAAGTCGATCATCGCTGAGTTGAAGGGGCTCAATGCCCTGATCAAGCCGTTCGAGAGCCTGATCCGCCAGGCGGAGAACCTCGAGGCGACCATCGAGCTGGCCGAGGAGGCCGAGACGAGCGATTTCGACGATGAGGTGCACGCGGCCACTCGCCAGGCCGAGGATGATTTCCGGGCATTCGAGTTGCGTTCAATGCTCAGCGGTCCCAACGATCATTGCAACGCCTTCGTGCGGGTCCACGCCGGGGCCGGCGGTACTGAGGCCTGCGACTGGGCCGAGATGCTGATGCGGATGTACCTGATGTGGGCCGAGACCAAGGGTTTCAAGGCCGAGATCACCGACCGTGAGGACGGCGGCTCCGCCGGGATCCAGGAGGCGAGCCTCCACATCAAGGGCGAGTATGCCTATGGCTACCTCCGCGGCGAGTCGGGCGTGCACCGGCTGGTCCGGATCAGCCCCTATGATGCCGCCGCGCGCCGGCACACCTCGTTTGCCTCGGTCGACGTCCTTCCCGAGGTCGATGAGTCGATCGACATCGTGATCCGTGACGATGACCTCAAGCGCGACGTGTTTCGCTCGGGTGGTCCCGGCGGCCAGCACCAGAACAAGACCGAGTCGGGCGTGCGGTACACGCACCTGCCGACCGGTGTGGCGGCCGAGTCCCGGAGCGAGCGCTCGCAGCACAAGAACGACGCCAACGCCATGGCGTTGCTCAAGGCCAAGCTCATCCGCATGGAAGAGGAAAAGCGCGAGGCCGAGTACGCCAAGAAGTACGACGAGAAGGGCGATGTCAGCTTCGGCAACCAGATCCGCTCGTACGTCCTTCAGCCCTACCAACTGGTGAAGGACGCCCGGACCGGCTTCGAGGTTGGCAACCCCCGCGCGGTCCTCGACGGCGGCCTCGACGGGTTCATCGAGTCGTACCTTCGTTCCAAGCTGGCCGGCGCCGGCGCCGCCAACTCCTGAGCGTCACCCCTGATGGAACCGACTCCCGAATCCGGATTCCTCACCGCGATTGACGACGATTCCGCCATGGCCAGCCTGCAAGGCCCGACCTTCGCGGTCGAGTTTCGCAGGCTGGCCGATCGCTGGTCCGAGAGCCTGATCCCGTCCGGATCGGGGCTAGTCCTGGCGCGCTCGCATCCCGGCGCGACCGACGGCGACGACCCGGCGCGGGTGATCCATCCGGTCTACCAGGAGGTGCAGGTTCACGGACCAGCGAGCGGGGCGAACGCCTGCCTGCTGCTCACCGGGCTGTCGTTCGCGCACCACTTCTCGGCGGCGGTGACGATCGTCGACGACCGGGACCAGGCCGGCACCGTCCTGATTGATTACGACGTGGCGGATCGGTGTCGATCGCCCGTCGAGGTTCTGGCGGCGACCTATGTGGTGTCGCTGAATTCGGGCGCGCTCGAGTCGGCCGAAGCGGGGCGGATCGTCTGGCGAGTCGCGGGTCCGTCCCAGGGCCGGCTCGAGCTGGCCGCCGTGGCGCCGTGCACGCTGGCGATGGCCGAGGCGGGACGCACCGCGACGCGCGTGCAGATCCTGGCGCCCATCCAGGCCGGCACGTTCACCCACCGCCTGCGCTACGGCTGGCGCTGGACCAGCGCCGAGGGTTTAACCCGGTAGACCGCGAATCGACCCTCGGCGTGGAGCAGTTCCAGCGGCGTCGAGCGGTCGGCGGCGTTCGTCTCGCCCGATGCTCCGGGCGCGGCGGCGATGACGTGGTCGGCACCCTGGCGGGCCGCCAGCGCGGCGAGTCGGGCGGCGGGGATCCGGTCATATCGCGACTCGAACTCGTGCCGGTGGGCCACGTAGGCGGCGATGAACGCCTCGGCTGATCCGCGGAATTCGACGTGTGCGCGGAAGCGGTCGAACCAGTCGGCCAGGCCGGCGGCGTGATACGGGCTGCCCGATCGGTTGAAGGCCAGCGATCGGCGCGACCAGAGGCGAAACGTCTTCGGCCCCGGCGGTCCGATGAACCGGGCGGTCCGCGGGGTGTTCTCCCGACACCAGGCGGCCAGCCGCTCGATGTCGTCGAGGGGCACAGGGCGAAAGCGGCAGCGGTCGATCAAGCTTTGCACGAGCCGATGACGCGCGGCGGGACTCGCGGGCGGAATCCACGTGGCCAGCATCGCGGCGACCGGCACAGCCCAGGCGGCGCCGAGGAGTGCGATCCGCCTTCGGCGGCGGATCCGGTCGTCAGCCACGGCGCGATCGCGAAGTCGTTCTAGCCATTCTGAGCGGACGGCCGCGGCGATCCCGCCCAGTCCGAGCGCAATCAACATCGAGGTCTGGCCAGATTCGGTGTCGTGCAGTGACAGAAACCGAATGCCCAGCCCGATCATGGCGCCGAAGGCAGCCACGGGCACGATCCGGCGCAGGCGTCCCTCGCCCCGCGATCGGACCAGCCATTCGGCGGCCGTCGCGACCAGCTCGCTGCACGTTGCCACGACCATCCGCCAGTCACCCAGGAACCCGGCCGCGAGCACGGTTGCCCGCATCCGGCCGAGCGGTTCCCCGGTCCGCCACAGTCCGATCATCCGGCCCGAGACCAGCGCGAGTGCCAGCCCTCGCGCGACCGTGCCCATCCGGAACGGCTGGAGGATCGTCACGCGGACCGAGTGGAGCTTTTCGATCGCGAACCACGCCACGCCGAGGCCGACCAGGAGCGCCAGCAGCAGGACCATCAGGCGGTTGCGCGCGGACGATGCCGCGCAGTGCTCGTCCTCGTCGGGCCCCGGCCCGTTCCACTGGCCGGATCTCGCCGCGAGGAATGCCAGCAGGGCCAGCGCCGGATAGGCCGACCAGGCGAGCCACTGGGGCATCCGCCAGAGGTGCGGCAGCATGTGCTGGGGATTCTGGACCTCGACGCTCAGCTTCCAGAACAGCGACGCCGGCAGGTCGCCGAACAGCGTGGCGTGCTGCGGCAGATTGATCGCCAGCCCGGGCACGACTGCGACGGCCAGGGCCGCGATCGCCCGCGCCGCCTGTCGCACCCCGACGTCCGTCGCCCGCGCCATCATCGCCCAGGCCGCCCAACCTGCCGCCAGTAGCATCGCGAGCTGAAGGCCCGCGGAAGGATGCACGATCGCGGCCGCCGCGAGGGGAGGAGCCGATCGCCAGACACCACGCGCCGGATCGGCCACGACCCACGCGATCGCCAGCCAGCCCAGGGCCAGCGCGACCAGCCGGTCGAGCAGCATCGCCTCGAAGAGGTGGTTGGTGCCAATGTTCCCGGCCTTGGCCGCGAGGATCAGGAGGAAGGTCAGCCAGCCCGCGGCCGGCCCGAGCTGCGGCCAGGCCGAGTCGGCCAGCCGCCGGATTCCCCGCCCGGTGGCCAGGAACGTGGCGACGAAGGCCAGGAACAGGGCCAGCGGCAGGCCGATTGCGCGCGAGGCGACATCCAGCAGTGCCAGCGAGCCGCGATGGGGGTTGAACTCGTCGATCGAGCGGATGAACGGGTCGTCGGCGTAGAGCGCGGAATCCTGTCGGTGGAGCAACAGCGGCAGACGATAAGCCTGGTCGCCGTCGAAACTGTGGTAGCCCCGGAGGGTGAGATAGGCTCCCAGGATCAGGAGCACCGGCAGCCAGCGCGGTGTTGGGCTCGGACGTGTCTCGTCGCTCGCTGGATCTCGCGTGATCGGCACGGGTTCCCGCCTCCC
>JAKAUH010000982.1 GCA_021818605.1 Planctomycetota bacterium | reverse complement strand
ATTCAGCACCACCGACAGAATCTTCGAAGGGAACCCGGACCCCAAAGATCCGGGGATGCCAATGCGGCCTGGTCCCTTCCGCTGGGGTCTCGGGACGCCGTTCCCACTGGAGATCGGGGCCGCGAAAGCAACGGTCAAGCGCCGCCGTTCCCGGCGCAACGGCCACCCTGTTGAAGTGGAGATCTACGAATACGATCGCCCCGCGGGTTCTACCATTCCAAGCCGTGAAGAGATCTCTTACGACCCTGCGCTCGGCTACCTTCCTCGCTTCGTCCGAGGTGTGGGCGAGCAGGATGGCGGCAACGCTTCGATCTTTGAGATGTACCTGATCGCGGCTCGGCCCTGCGCCGCCGGCGGCTTCGTTCCCACGGAATGGTATGACTTGTCCTACTGCGTGCGGGACTTCTCGAAGCGTTACCCCAGGTACGACGACGATACGGTCTTCGATGACGCGGACATCCTGTACCCGGTGTGTTTCGAATACCACATGGGGCATTTTCGAGTGACGGACTTCAAGGACCGTACGGCCCCTATCGCGTTCGAGCACCTGGAGCGTGTGAGCGGCATCACCACTTCCGATCGCCAATTCATCAAGTTCCCGCCGGGGACACGCTCGTTGACGATACCCGCGCTCAAAGCGTTGCTGCGCGCGAAGTCGAGCCATTCCCCAGCCTCTTCCCTGCCGAAACTCGGTGTCGGCCCCACCCTCGACACCGCGGAATTGAACCAATTCGCGGACCAGTCCCAAGGTCGCTGGTCGTGGTGGCACGTGGGCGCCTGCGTTCTCGTCGTCGCTGTCCTGTGCGCGACCGCTCTCGTGCGGCGTCGGATCTCGGGCCGAACCCTCGCCTTGCTGCTGCTCTGTTGCTGGACGGGCGGATGCACCCCACGGACCCAACCACCCGTCGTCAATTTGAACGCTCATTTCATCCCGGATCATGTCCTGTTCGATATCCGCTCGCCATTTCCTGCCCTGAAATTGGTCGTCCAGAATACGGGCAATTCGCAGCTTCAGCTCCGTGGCGCCGACGGAGGATGTTCCTGTCGGAAGATTAATCAGTCGAAGCTCCCGGCTCTTCTCCCGCCGGGCGAGAAGATCGCATTGGATGTCGAATTCGCCGCGGCGCCCAAGATGAGATTACAGGGCTTTTCCGTCACTTTTGACACCGACCTCGGACGATTCCTGGCTCCCGTGTCCCTGCTGACCCTCCCCGCAAACCAGATCGATCCCAGCTCATTCGTCGTCGTGCTGCACGAAGGACATGAAAAAGACTGGGAGTTCAAATTGGTGCATCGCGCCGTCTTTCCTGGCAATGAACCAAAGCCCCTCGCTACCTTGGAAGTTCCTCCCGAGTTCACTGCCACGAGGGTCGGCTCGCACACCGAACCGGTGAGCCTGGCCCCGGAATGGCGATTCGAGGACACGACATACCGAATCGCGCTTCGGGATCAGGCCCTCGGTATTAGGAAGTCGTTTTTTATCCTCCGCGGCGCCCGAGGCGAGAAACTCATCGAGGTGCCAGCCGAATGGCAGCGCGTCCCGTTCCTCTTCACGGCTCCCGATCGCGTGGTCCTCGGGGCGCATCCCGTGCGCGTTTTCCTTCGGTGCCCCGACGAGCGGGTGGAGTTGACCCAAATCATCGCGAAGCCTGCCGGAATCAGGGTGGTTGTCAGCTCAGTTCGAGAATTGCTGGTCATGCTGGACGACCGGGCGCCCGACGTGATCGATGGGCAGGTCGAGGTTGGCACGACCGCCTCCGGGCGACCACCGTTGAAGTTCCCTGTCGTCCGCTACGCGCCCGCTCCCCGCACAGCCGGGCGTTGAGATGGCCGCCTGGCATCGGCTCGCGGTGATCCCGCCCCGTCACCGGCCTCGATCCTCGAGATGATCGCGGCAATCAGCCCTTCAGATGTCTAAAAAAGACGGACATCGCACCAAGTAAGCGCGGGAAAGGAGATTCATCACAACCGTGAAACCTTCGCAGGAACCTTGCCGGTAAGCAATCCCGTCCAGCAGAGCTGGGCCGGCAGCCGGAAGTGAGTCTTGCGTGGTGGCGCGTAGCCTCCACTGCGAAGCGTACACAGGGATCCAGACCAAGATGGACGGGAGCATCTCACGGCCTGGCGGGAGAGATGGTCGTCGGAACCGGCGCCGTTTCGGGCGGCGCTGGGGGCGGAGCAACGGCCGGTTCCAGGACACGGGGCGCCGGCTTCGGCCCCAGTTGGGCCGGGGCGGGCGCCGCGAGGGAGGCGTAGAACGCATCCCAGCTCCCGTAGGGCAGGCTGCCCAGGTCGCGGTCGAGCGCCAGGCGCTCGGCGCGGAAGTCGATCCACACCGTGACCAGCCGGTTCTGGGCCACGAAGCTTCGGTCGAAGGCGTTGACGATGGCCACGGTGGATGAATCGCGTGCCAGAGCCCTTGCCGCGCTCGACGGTGTCTGCATCCGTTCGAACGCCTGGTCGCCCAGGCGAACGCCCAGCACGTACATCTGCTTCGCGCTCTCGTACTCGCCGCGGAGATCAAGAAGCCGGCGCACGCGGCGTCGGACCCGCAGCTCGAGCGCCACGGCGTTCTCGGAGTCGGTACGCCCTGATGCCGCATGGTTGCGCATCGCCTCGTCAGCCGCCTCCTTCAGCACTCCGTCCTGCCGGATGGGGGCGTCGTCTGTCAGCGCGGGCACGGGCCGGCCGTTGACGATGACCTCGCCCAGCGCGGGTAGCTGGTCGACGATCCGGGGCAAATCCGCCAGGTGCCGGTCCGGACGGAACTGCCACATGTCGACCTGCTCGAAGACACGGTCGAAAACCGCGAGGCTGCTACGATCGAGGACGACCGCCGCGTGCGGTGACAGCCCCAGCATCGGCTTCAGCTCGTCGAGCGCGTCGCGGAACGCGGCGACCTCCCGCCACCTTTGCGCCCGGGCGCCGATCAGCCTGCTCGTGATGGTGTCGACATCGAGCTGGCTCAGCCCCGAGCTCTGCCCTTGCACCAACTCCTGGGTCAGCTTGATCAGGTTCTCGTGCCGAGCGCCCAGGTGCCGCAAGAGGTTGATCCTCTGAACTCGCCGCAGGAGCGCCAGGTACGCCGCCGCCGGGTCGTGGAATCTGTCACCCTTGTCGGTCCGCCCAGTGAGGAACTCCTTGCGGAACCGGGCAAAGTCGGCGACCCCAAATCGCTGCGCCTGCTCGGCCAGCGCCGTCGGGTCGAGCGAGTCCGCCAGTGGAGGATTCCCGCCGGCCCGGGCGCGCACCAGGGCAAGCGCATAGACCCGCTGCCAGGTCAGTGACTCCGCCGGTACATGCTCGGACAGCCCGGCGAGTTCCCGATCGCGTAACGCCGGCAGGACCGGCACGGTGATGCCGCTGAGCCCCGGAGTCGGGAGCCGGCGGAAGTTTTCGATGGCCGCCCCGCGCCGCGGCACCTCGCCAGGCGCCACCGCCACCGGCACCGGTGCAAGCTGCTGGCCAGCGGCCGGCACCGCCAGAACCGCCAGCCCGGCCGCACCGATCAGGACTGTGGAAATGATGTCGCTTCTGCGCATCGGAGTCGCTCCGAACGATGGACTGCCTGCCGAACTCCACGACCACGGCTCATCGGATTCCGCCCGTGCCAGCTCACCGCGAGGCGCCGGCCGGCTCCTCGTTGGGCACGATGCGGAAGAGCACCTGGCCGTCGCGGACGACGGCGCCGGGTCCGAGCGGGCTCTCATACCGGACTCGCCCCGCGATCGGCGCAACGACCTTGCACGCCGCGACCTGGTCGTGCAGCCGTTTGAGCCCGGCCTCGGCCCGCTGGAGTGCCGCCTGCCTGGAGAGCTCGCGCTCGCGGCGCGTCTCGACGGCGGCCATCAGCGTGCGAATCGTCCGGTCGCGGGAGTGCTTGACCAGCTCCTGCCTGCGCGCCTGGGCCGCCTCGAGCGTGAGCTGCGACTTCTTGTAGGCCAGCTCCTTCACGAGCTTCTCGGACATCGACACGTAACCCTTGTCGAACATCCGCCGGGTCCAGTCGAGGGTGTCCTGGGCGCTCATCAGGTCGGTCTCCGCGAGCTTGATCGTGCCCTCGGCCTCGATGAGCTCCTTGTTGAACCTGCCCTCCCTGTACTCGCTCAGCTCCATCGCGGCGGCCTCACGGGCGAGCCGGGCTCCTTGCGAGCCAGATTGGAGTGCATGGACCTCGGTCTCCTCGACGGCGATCCGCTCCTTCAGCCCGGCGGGGTCCAGCTCGCAGGCGACCTCGCCGCGCGCCACATGATCGCCCTCGGCGCGGCAGGACAAAACCCGGATGCGGCCATCGACCGGGTTGAAGACGGCGACTTCCCGGCTAACGGCCGCTGCGGCCGGGGGCTGCGGCCGCTGCTGCGCCGACGCGATCGTGACGGCCAGCAACAACCCGACGCCGACCATCGCCCCGACGGGCATCAGGCGGGATGACATGGTGTCTCTCTCCTTTCCCTGCCTCGCGGGTCGGAGCGGGTCGGGGCGGCGGATCGATTCGTCCGGCTGCGCGGCCGGAACGAATGCTCCACCGGTCTTCAGGCCAGAATTCTCGTCGGCTCTCTCCGCGGGGCGTCGATCAATCCGGCATCGCTACAGGTCCGCGTACTGTATCAGCGTCATCGCCGCGACAGATGTCCTCGCCTGGCGCGCCAGTCCGGGCCTTCCCGGCCCGGTCAGACGATCAGCACCAGGTTGTCGCGATGCACGACCTCGTCGTACAGGGCTGATCCCAGGGCCTCGCGCGCCTGCTGGGTCCGCAATCCGCGGATGCAGCGCGCGTCGCGGGTGCCGTAGTTGGTGAGTCCGCGGGCGAACTCGCAGCCGGACTGATCCCGGATGCCGACCACGTCCCCCTTGTCGAACTGGCCCTCCACCTCGACGATCCCGATCGCCAGCAGGCTGCTCGAGCCCGATTCGAGCGCCCGGCGGGCGCCGTCATCGACCACGTAGTGCCCCCGCGGCCGCGCGGTCAGCCCGATCCAGCGCTTTCTCGCCCGGTGGTGCTGGCCGTGCGCCAGGAACAGCGTGCCCACTGGCTCGGTCGAGAAGAGCCGGGTCAAGGGCTCGGGGCCCTTGCCCGATGCGATGATCACCGAGCCGCCCGCCTGCGTCACCAGCTTCGCGGCGGCCAGCTTGCTCTGCATCCCGCCCGTGCCCAGGGCGCTGCGGCCCGAGCTGGCCAGCCCCAGCACCTCGTCGTCGATCTGCGGGACGAGCGGGACAACCTCGGGCGGCCCAGGCGCGGCCGGGTCCGAGCGGTAGAGCCCGTCGACCACGCTCAGAATCACCAGCAAGGGCGCCTGGATCAGATTCGCGACCATCGCCGCCAGCCGGTCGTTGTCGCCGAACTTGATCTCATCGACGCTGATCGTGTCGTTTTCGTTGATCACCGGCACGGCGTCGCACTCGAACAGGGCATTCAGCGTGTTGCGCATGTTGAGATAGCGCGGCCGGCTGTCGAAATCCTCGTGGGTGAGCAAAAGCTGGGCGGCGTGGCGACGATGGCGGCGGAAGCCCTCGTCGTAGGCGCGGATCAAATACGACTGGCCGACGGCCGCCGCGGCCTGGAGTTGCGGCAGGCTGTCGGGCCGTCGCGTCCAGCCGAGCTGGCCCATCCCGGCGCCGACGGCGCCCGAGCTGACCAGCGCGACCTTGTGTCCCCGGTCCATCACGGCGCTGATCTGCTCGGCCAGGTGGTCGATCCTCGCCGGGTCGAGCGTGCCGTCGTCGCCGGTCAGCACGCTGGTGCCGACCTTGACCACCCAGGTCCGCGCCGACAGCACCACGTCGTCGCGCACCACGTCGCGCCGGGGCAAGCCCGCGACTCCGGCCGCGACCGAATCCCCGGAGCCGGCCGTGGCCTCGGATCCGGCCGGTCCGATCGGTCCCTCAGACGCAAGGCCACTCGCCGCAAACTCGTCCCTGGACGACACTTTACGCCTCGCTCCTCTCGTGCTCCGGCAGTCGGAAATCCGGCGTGCGACCGGCCTCTCCGAGCGGTCGACGGAGGCCGCCCGAACTGCCCGCGACGAATCGTGAAGATTGTCGGTATGCCGTCCCGACATTATAATGCTTCGTCGTAGCCGGCCCAGGGTAACTCGGCACTCAACCCCGGGACGGCCTCTCTCCACGAACTCGCGAGCACGAGCCGGGGCCTGCTCCAGGGGCGAGCGCGATCAAATGGGCGAGCTTCTCCATGAATGCGGCGTGGCGGCCGTGTACCATGCCGCGGGGCGTCCGGTCTCGAGCCTCTGCCCGACGCCCGGAGACGTCAACGGCGTCGCTCGATTGGTCCCACGCATGCTCCTCGACATGCAGAACCGCGGCCAGCTCGCCGCGGGCATGTCCAGCTACCGGCCGGATCGTAACGCCCTGCTGAAGACGCACAAGGAGGTCGGCACGGTCGCCGAGTCGTTTCGGCTGAATCATCGCGAGGAATTCGAGGCGATCATGCAGGGCGTGGACGGGCCCGCCGCCATCGGGCACGTCCGTTATGCCACCTGCGGCGGCAACGACCGCTGCGATGCCCAGCCGTTCGAGCGCGACCACGGCCGCAAGGCCAAGTGGTTCGCCTTCGCCTTCAACGGTCAGCTCGCCAACTACCACGAGCTGAAGGACGAGTTGCTCTCCAAGGGCGACTACCACCTGAAGCGCGACACCGATACCGAAATCCTCATGCACTCGCTGGCCTACGAGCTCCAGACCGAGGACCAGGAGCCCGACTGGGTCGGCGTGTTCGGCCGGATCGCCGAGCGGTTCGACGGGGCGTACAACATCGTCCTGCTGACCGCGCATGGCGAGCTGGTCGTGGTCCGCGACCCGCTGGGCTTCCGGCCGCTCTGCATCGCCGAGCACGGCCCGCTCTTTGGTGCGGCCAGTGAGAGCGTGCCGCTGTCCAACCTGGGCTTCCGCAATATTCGCTCGCTCGAGCCGGGCACCCTGGCCGTCGCCAATTCCAAGGGCGTGCGGATCGAGCGCTTCGCCCCGTCGCCCCGGCAGGCGCACTGCTTCTTCGAGTGGATCTACTTCGCCAACGTCGCCAGCACGCTGGATGATCGCTCGGTCTACCTCAGCCGCGCCGCGCTGGGCAAGGAGCTGGCCGAGCTGGAGGACGTCCCCTGCGACGCCGACACGATCGTCGTGCCGGTTCCCGACACGGCCAAGGCCGCGGCCGACGCGATGGCCTACGCGCTGGGCGTGCCCTCGGTCGAGGGGCTGATGAGGAATCGCTACGTCGGCCGGACGTTCATCGAGGGCACGGCCGACCGTGCCGCCAAGGCCCGGCTCAAGTACACGCCGCTGCCCGAGGTCCTGACCGGCAAGCGGGTGCTCCTGGTCGAGGACAGCATCGTTCGCTCGACCACGATGCGGGCACTCGTCCACGAGATCCGCGACCGCGGCGGCGCGCGGGAGATCCACCTACGCGTCGCCTGCCCGCCGATCATCGCCCCGTGCTATTACGGCATCGACATGTCGCGCCGGAGCGAGCTTTTCGCAGATC
>JAKAUH010001123.1 GCA_021818605.1 Planctomycetota bacterium | reverse complement strand
GACGTCTTCTGGTGAAGAAAATCACGCCAGCCGAGGGGAGAAGAGCTCGATGAAACTCGCGAGGGTGCTTCTGGTCTGGGCGATGCTTCCTGCCTGCGGAGCGGGCCTGGCGGCCGACGAGCCGCGTGTCATTCCCCTCTGGCCGAACGGGGCCCCAGGCTCGGAGGGCAAGACCGACCCGGAGATCGTGCAGGAGACCGGCAAGAACGGCAAGCACGACCGGCACATCTCGCGGGTGCACAATCCGACGCTCACCGTCTATCTTCCGCCGCGCGACCGCGCAACGGGAACGGCGGTCGTCATCTGCCCCGGCGGCGGACACCGCATCCTGGCCATCGACCATGAGGGCCACGAGGTCGCGCAGTGGCTCAACAGCATCGGCGTCGCCGGCATCGTGCTGAAGTATCGCCTGGCGCACACCCCGGGCGCCGATTACAAGGTCGACGTCCACGCCCTGGCCGACGCCCGTCGCGCAGTCCGGCTGGTCCGCAGCCACGCCGAGGAGTGGGGAATCGATCCGAACCGCGTCGGTCTGATGGGATTCTCGGCCGGGGGCGAGCTGACGGCGATCGCCGGCACACGGTTCGAAGGCCCCAGTGCGGGTGCGAGCGACCCGGTCGACCGACTCAGCTCGCGGCCCGATTTCCAGATCTTGATCTACCCCGGCGGCCGTCCGGCCAGCTTCGAGTTCGGCAAGGACACGCCACCCACATTCCTGCTCGTCGCGGCCGATGACCGCATCAGCGCCGAGCGCTCGGTCGGCGCGTTCACGAGGCTCCGCAAGCTCGGCGTACCGTCCGAGCTGCACGTATTCGGCCGCGGCGGCCACGGCTTCGGCATGCACAAGGTGAACGCCCCTGTCGTTCACTGGGTCGACCGGCTCCGCGACTGGATGGACGACCGCGGATTGCTCAAGAAACCGTGATTGTCCCGCGATTGACCGGCTCGCGCGAGGTTCCCCACAACAGCGGAGGTTCCCGACACCAGCCAGAGCGAGGAGGCGCCCATGCCCGATACTCAGGAACTGCGGATCAACGGCAAGACCGTCCGCGTCGAGGCCGATCGCGACCGTACGCTGCTCGGCGTGCTGCGCGACGATCTGGGTCTCACCGGCTCGAAATACGGCTGCGGCGAGGGCCGCTGCGGCGCGTGCACCGTGATGATTGACGGAGCGCCCGCGCGGTCGTGCATCACGAAGCTCGGCGCGGTCGCCTCGCGTGAGGTCACGACGATCGAAGGGCTCGAGCGGGATGGCAAGCTCCACCCGCTCCAGCAGGCGTTTCTCGACGCCGGCGCAATGCAATGCGCCTATTGCACCAGCGGCATGATCGTCGCCGGCGCCGCGCTTTTGCGGCAGAATCCCAGCCCCAGCCGGCAGGATATCGTCGAGTACATGGACGGCAACATCTGCCGGTGTGGCACGTATCACCGCATCATCGCCGCGATCCAGTCCGCCGCCCGGGCGGTAAAGGAGGCCAGCCGATGAACCTGCCCACCGAATCGCCGGACCTCGCCGAGCCGACACCCGAGATCGAGTTCGAGCGCTACGAGCTGCGCGAGGAGCCGGCGTACCACTTCGCCCTCGACCGCCGCGACTTTCTCAAGGGTCTGGGCGGCGGATTGCTGGTCCTGTACCTCCTCGACCGCGAATCGCCCGACGCCGAGGCCCAGGAATCGGGCCGGCGGCGCCGGGGCGGATTCAACCGGGCACCGGTGCCCCAGGACGTCGGCGCCTGGCTGCACATCGGCGAGGACGGCAAGATTTCGGTCTTCACCGGCAAGGCCGAGGTCGGCCAGAACATCCGCACGTCGCTGACGCAGGCCGTCGCCGAGGAGCTACGTGTGCCGATGTCGGCCGTCACCATGGTCATGGCCGATACGCGGCTGACCCCGTTTGACATGGGAACGTTCGGCAGCCGGACCACGCCCGACATGTCCCGGCGCCTGCACCGAGCGGCCGCCGCGGCCCGTGAGACGCTCATCGACATCGCCGCCGAGACCTGGAAGGCCGACCGCAAGGATCTGGCCGCGAAGGATGGCGCGGTCGTTCAGACCACGACCGGCGACAGGCTCGCCTACGGCAAGCTGACCGGCGGCCGGAAACTGACGCGGACCGTCACCGACGACACGCCGGTCACGCCGGCGGAGAGGTGGACGATCTCGGGCCATGACGCGGCCAAGGTCGACGGCCGGTCGTTCGTCACCGGCGCGCACCCGTATTCGTGCGACATCCGCCGCCCGGGGATGTGGTACGGCAAGGTCCTCCGGCCGCCGACGTATCACGCGAGCCTGGTCTCGGTCGACTCCAGCGCCGCGCAGGCGATGCCCGACGTGAAGGTCGTGCGCGACGGCGACTTCGTCGGGGTCGTCGCGCCGAGCGAGCAACTGGCCGCGCGGGCGCTCGCTGCGATCAGAGCCGAGTGGAAGCCGGGTCCGGCAATCTCGGACAGGGACCTCTTCCGCGACCTGAAGAATCCGGGCGGCCAGCGTCCGCCCGCGCGTGGCGGCCGCGGCGGCTTCGGCGGACCGAACGGAAACGCCGGCTCGATCGCCGACGGCCTGGCGGCGGCGGATGTCCACTCGGAAGGGACCTACACCATCGCGTACATTGCGCACGCCCCGCTCGAGCCCCGCGCGGCGGTGGCCGAATGGGCGAATGGCGAGCTGACCGTGTGGACCGGCACGCAGCGGCCGTTCGGCGTGCGCGGCGAGCTGATGGACGCGTTCAAGGTGCCCGAGGCTCGCGTGCGGGTGATCGTGCCCGACACGGGCTCAGGCTACGGCGGCAAGCACACGGGCGAGGCCGCGGTCGAGGCCGCCCGCCTGGCTCGCGAGGCCAGCCGGCCGGTCAAGCTGGTGTGGACCCGCGAGGAGGAGTTCACCTGGGCCTATTTCCGCCCGGCGGGTGTGATCGAGATCAGGGCCGGCGTGAAGAAGGACGGCTCGATCACGGCCTGGGAGTTCCACAACCACAACTCGGGCGGGTCGGGCGTACAGTGCCCGTATCGCGCGGCGAATCAGGCGGTCGCGTTCCACCCGTCGCAGTCGCCGCTACGGCAGGGGTCGTACCGGGCCCTCGCGTCGACGGCGAATCACTTCGCCCGCGAGTCGCACATCGACGACCTGGCCCGCGCGATCGGCATGGACCCGCTGGAGTTCCGGCTGAAGAACCTGAAGGACGAGCGGATGCGCGACGTGCTGACAGCCGCCGCGCGGGCGTTCGGCTGGGGCCGCAAGCCGGAGTCCGATCATGGCATCGGCATCGCCGTGGGCACGGAGAAGGGTGGATTCGTCGCGACCTGCGCCGAGGTCGCGGTCGACCGCTCGTCGGGGCGGGTGCATGTCGTGCGCGCGGTCAGCGCGTTCGACTGCGGCGCGGTGGTGAATCCCGACCACCTGAAGAACCAGGTCGAGGGCGCACTCGTGATGGGACTGGGCGGCGCTCTCTACGAGGCGATCGCCTTTGACAACGGCAAGATCCAGAACCCGAAGTTCTCGAAGTACCGTGTCCCGCGGTTCCGCGACGTGCCCGAGATCGAGGTCGTGCTGATCGACCGCAAGGACGTCGCCCCGGCCGGTGCCGGCGAGACGCCGATCGTCGCGATCGCGCCGGCTGTCGGGAACGCGATCCGCAACGCCACCGGCGTGCGGCTCAGGTCAATGCCGATGGTGCCGCGCGGGCTCAAGGTCTGAGTCCTGGCCAACCGAGTCGAAATGTATCGCCCCGCGCGGTGGAACTCCTGGCACCCGAAACGAGGAGATCGAGCATGAGGTCCGTGATGACGATGGCGGTGGCCCTCGGCCTCGCCTGCAGCGCGTCGGGACAGACGCCGTCGCTGGCTCAGGGCGCGGCGCGCGGGGCAGGGGAGATCCTCAGCCGGGAATGCGTGGCGTGCCACGGGCCCGAGAAGAAGAAGGGCGGGCTGGACCTCAGCCGCCGGGCGTCGGCCCTGATCGGCGGCGAGAGCGGCGCGGCGATCGTGCCCGGCCGGCCCGGCGAGAGCCTGGTCGTCGAGAAGGTCGCCGAGGGCGAGATGCCGCCGAAGGGTCCGCTGTCGAAGGTCGAGGTTGCCACCGTGCGTGCCTGGGTCGAGGCCGGCGCGCATTATCCCCAGGAACCGCTGGCGGTGCGCAAGGGAAACCGCGACTGGTGGTCGCTCCGGCCCATCCGGACGGCCGATCCGCCCGCGGTGCCGCAATCGCGCGCCGGCTGGTGCCGCAATCCCGTCGACCGGTTCATCCTCGCGCAGCTCGAAAAGGCCGGGTTGCACCCATCGCCCGAGGCCGACCGCGCCGCCCTGATCCGCCGCGTCTCGTTTGACCTGACCGGACTGCCGCCGACGCCCGAGCAGGTCGCGGCCTTCGTGAATGACCCGAGCCCGCGCGCCTACGAGGACCTGGTCGACCGGCTGCTGGCCTCGCCGCACTACGGCGAGCGCTGGGGACGGCACTGGCTCGACGTCGTCCGCTTCGGCGAGAGCGAGGGCTACGAGACGAACCTGCCCCGGCCGAATGCCTGGCCCTATCGCGACTACGTCATTCGCGCGTTCAACCGCGATACGCCGTTCCCCCGGTTCGTACTCGAGCAGCTCGCCGGTGACACCCTGTCGGACTCGCAGGCCGACTGGCTCACCCGCGCCGCGACCGGATTCCTCGTCGGCGGCACGCATGACATCGTCGGCAACCAGACGGTCGAGGGGATGCTCCAGCAGCGCGCTGACGACCTGGACGACATGATCACGGCGACGGGCACGACCTTTTTGGGCCTGACCGTGCAGTGTGCCCGCTGCCACGACCACAAGTTCGACCCGATCGCCCAGCGCGACTATTACTCGCTTCAGGCGGTGTTTGCCGGCGTCGGCCACGGCGAGCACGAAATCGACGCGCCGGATGCCGCCGGACGTCGCCGCGAGGCCGCCGCGATCGAGGTCGAGGTGGCCGAGATCGACCATCAGCTCGACGCCTCCGAGCCGCTGGCGAACCCGGCCTCGGACACTCCCACCCGGTCGATGGTCAACACCCGGCGCAACGTCGACCGCTTCCAGCCAATCCGCGCCCGCGCGATTCGCTTCACCATCCTGGCCGCCAGTAGCGACATCGAACCCTGCATCGACGAGCTGGAGGTTTACACCGTTCCTGGCAAGGGCGGGCCGAACGCCTCGCCCGCGCGCAACGTCGCACTCGCGACGGCCGGCGGCGTCGCCTCGGCCTCGTCCGAGTACCCAAATGCCGCGATCCACAAGATCGCCCACCTGAACGACGGCCGGCACGGCAACAGCAACAGCTGGATCTCGCGATCGGCGGGCCGAGGCGTCGCGACAATCACCTGGACGAAGGCCGAGCGGATCGACCGCGTCGTCTGGGGCCGCGACCGCGAGGGCGTTTACCGTGACCGGCTGGCGACGAACTATTACATCGAGGCGCTCGACGAATCCGGATCGTGGCGGGTGGTCGCGTCGTCGTCCGACCGGGCGGCCTATCGCGCTGATTCGGCCACGATCGCCGATTCGGCCGGGGCATCGGCAGATTCATCCGAACGGGCCGAGTTGATCAAACGGCGCACCGCGCTTCGCCAGCGCCTCGCGGGCCTGGGCGCGACGATAAAGATCTACGCGGGGAAGTTCACCCAGCCGGGGCCGACGCACCTGCTCGTCCGCGGCGACCCGACGCGCAAGGGCGTACAGGTCGCACCGGCCTCGATCGCGGCGGTTCGGCCGCGGCTCTCACTCGACCCGTCGGCGCCCGAATCTGCTCGCCGGACGGCGCTCGCGCGATGGCTGGCCGACCCAGCGAATCCGCTGCCAGCGCGGGTGATGGTCAACCGCGTCTGGCACTACCACTTCGGCCGGGGGATCGTCGCCACGCCCAGCGATTTCGGCTTCAACGGCACGCCCCCGTCGCACCCCGAGCTGCTCGACTGGCTGGCCTCGCGCTTCATCGCCGAGGGCTGGCAGCTCAAGCCGATCCACCGATTGATCGTGCTGTCGGCCGCGTATCGTCAGTCGAGCGAGACGAACGAGAAGGCGCGAGGCATCGACCGCGACAACCGGCTGCTCTGGCGCATGACCCCGCGACGCCTCGAGGCCGAATCAATCCGCGACGCGATCCTCAGCTCCAGTGGCCGGCTCGACCCGCACATGGGCGGGCCGGGCTACAACATCTGGGAGAAGAACACCAACTACGTCGCGGTCTACAGGCCCCGCGCAATCCTCGACTCCAACGACTTCCGCCGGATGGTTTACCAGTTCAAGCCGAGGAGCCAGCAGGATCCGACCTTCGGCGCGTTCGACTGCCCCGACGCCGCGCTCGTCGCCCCGCGACGAAATGTGTCGACGACCGCGCTCCAGGCGCTCAACCTGCTCAACGCCGGGTTCATGATCCGGCAGGCGGGATTCTTCGCCGATCGGCTGCGAACCGAGGCCGGCACCGACCCGGCGCGTCAGGCCGAGCGCGGATTCCAGCTCGCCTTCGGCCGGGCGCCGGCTGCCGCCGAACGTGACGCCGCGGCCCGGCTCATCACCCAGCACGGCACGGCGGCGTTCTGCCGGGCGCTGTACAATGCCAATGAGTTTGTGTATGTGCCGTGAGCAGGGAGAAAACAGAATGGAGACCTCAACCGTGAGAAGGACCGTCGTCGCCGCCCGGATCGAGAACGTGATGGATCTTTATGCGGCGAGCAAGGGCCAGCTCCCGGACGAGCAGATTCGCCGTATCGAGGTTTCCGACGCCCTGGTGGACACGGGCGCGAGCCACCTCGCGATGCCGAAGCACCTGATCGAACAGCTCGACATCCCTCGAGTCTCGACCGGCCGCGCGAAGACGACGGGCGGACTGCGGACCTTCGACCTCTACGGACCAGTTCGGCTGACCATCCAGGGACGAGTCTGCTCGGTGGACGTGGCCGAGATCGCCGACGAGTGCCCGGTCCTCATCGGCTACATTCCGCTGGAGAACCTCGACCTCGTCGTCGACCCAAAGAACCAGCGGGTGATCGGCAACCCGGCTCATGGTGGTGAATTCATGATCGACATGTTCTAACTAAAGACTTGAACAACGTACCACCCGCTTGAACCCTGGAGCCCCCGATGAAGCGGCGAACGATGGGGTGCTGGCTGACGATCGTGGTCGCGTCGTGCGGCGTGGCGCGAGCCCAGTCGGCGGCCCCGACCATCCCGGTCCCCTCCACGATCCGCGCCGAGGGCGTGCCGGCGATCCCGGTCTCGGTGGGCGAGGCGCTCAGCCGCTATCAGAACATCCGCTCGGCCAGCTTCCAGGACTGGGCCTCGGACGGCTCGGGCATGTACATCATCACCCGATTTGCCGACGCTCCGCAGGTGCACTTCGTCGAGAAAGCGGGGGGCGCGCGGACGCAATTGACGTTCCTCAAGGACCGCGTGCTGAGCGTCCACGCCCGGCCGAAGCATGATCAGTTCCTCTACGTCGCCGACGAGGGCGGCGGCGAGAACTATCAGCTCTTCCTCCAGGACCGGAAGACCGGCCA
>JAKAUH010000508.1 GCA_021818605.1 Planctomycetota bacterium | reverse complement strand
CTTGTAAAGAACTATTGATTAGTCGACGGCAACAAACGGACCGCGCTGCTGGCGGCCCTGACCTTTCTCGATCTGAACGGCCATCCGATCGAATCGCCGTCGCCGCTCCTGGACGCCATGACTCTCGAAGCCGCCGCGGGCGGCCTCGACAAGCACGAGATCGCACGAAGGCTTCGCGAACTGGCGGTCAAGCAAGCCGGGGCGTAGCGGTGCCTGAGACCGGGACGTCGCAAGCATTCGCAGGTATCTCCGTCATTCCCGGTCCGGTGGCGGGCCTCCCGGGCGATTTGATGACCCGCCTGGTTGCCTGAGGGCCGCCGGGCCGTATAAAGGAGTGTTCGGCAACGGCGCAATCGGTGGCGAGGGAAAAGGCGGAGCGATGGCGAGGACCTTGATACTCGGCGTGGACGGCGGCGGTAGCTCGACGGAGGCGTGGCTCGCCGAACTCGGGGCGGAGGGCGCGATCCTGGGCCGGGGCGCGGCGGGTCCGTCGAACGCCAAGGCGGTGGGACTGGCGTCGGCGCGCGCGGCGCTCGAGGCGGCCGTGCGGGGCGCGTTTGACAACGCCGGGCTCGATCCAGAGCCGGTCGAATCGGCCTGCCTGGGCCTGGCGGGCTTCGACCGGCCCGAGGACCGCGCCGTGCTGGCCGGCTGGGCCGACGAGACGCAGCTTGCCCGCCGGCTGGTGCTGGTCAACGATGGCGACCTCGTCGTCGCGGCCGGCACGCCCGAGGGCTGGGGCGTCGGCGTGATCGCGGGAACCGGCTCGATCGCCGTCGGCAAAGCCTCCGACGGCCGGACCGCCCGCGCCGGCGGTTGGGGCCACCTGATCGGCGACGAGGGGAGCGCCTATGTCGTCGTGCTCGAGGCGCTCCGCCTGGTCGCCCGCCGCGCCGACGGCCGCGAGCCCGTGCCGGCCGGAGCCGGTGGCAAGCACGACACGACCGCCGATCCGCTGACCGTTCGGCTCTGCCGGGCGCTGGGCGCGGATCGGCCGGCGCGGATCGTCTCGGCGCTTTATGCCCCTGAGTCCACCCGGGCCCGAATCGCCGCGATGGCGCCCGAGGTCCTGGCGGCCTGCGCCGAGTCGCCGGCCGACGCCGAGCGGCTGCTCCGGCCGGCCGGAGCGGCCCTGGCCGAGATCGTCGCCACGGTCGCCTGGTCGCTCGGCTGGCCGTCCGGGCCTTTACCCCTGGCCGCTGCCGGCAGCTTCCTCCTCGCCGCCGATGCGGTGCGATCGGCGATGCTCGACGAACTGATCGCCCGCGGCTACGAGCCGGCCCTCACCGACGTCCCCGAGCCTGCCCGCGGTGCGGTCGTCCTGGCTCGGCGGAGTGGCGAGTGACGAGTGGTGTTCGTGGCGAGTGGTGTTCGTGGCGAGTGGTGTTCGTGGCGAGTGGTGTTCGTGGCGAGTGGCGAGTAAAGATCCGGATCATCTTCTCGCTCGACGTGAGGCATCGGCCGTTCTACGTCTCCACCAGCCGCCCGCCACTCGCCACTCGTCACTCGCCATTCATCCCAACCGAGTGAGTAGAGCCCCGACCGAGATGAACCGAAACTCGTACCGGTCGGGGTCCTCCTCGAGGCGGGTTTCGACGCGGCGGTAGAGGCTCGCCAGGATCTCCTCGGCCGCGAGGTTGGTGGGGATTGCGGCGGCGACGACCGGCTCGGTGAAGGCGCGGAGGAACCCGGTGAAGCGGCGCGCCCATTCGCCGTGGCCGCCGTCACGCTCGAGCTCGGCGTTGAACGGCACCGGCGTCTCGACGGTCTCGGCGCGGTCGACCCGGAAGGCCGATGCCAGGTCGGGCTCGGACTCGATCGGCTCGACCAGCTCGCGGGTCGTGCGGAAGTACAGCGGGAAGATCAGGTCCTCGTAGACCTCCGCCGGCAGCGTGCCGTCGTCGACCAGGTCGAGCAGGGCGGCGCTGAGGACGTCGTAGATGCCGTCGCTGGCCGAGCGGTCGTTGGCCTCGTCGCGGCCGAAGACCTGGATGAGCAGCTTGCCGTCGGGGACGAGCTCGCCGGCGCGGGCGCGGTAGAACCGCCGCAGGTCGGATGCGGCCTGGCGGCGGAACGGCTCGCGCTCCTCGTCGGTCACCGCCGAGCGGTCGCCGCGCGCCGAGGGGCCCGTCGCGAGGAGATAACGCGGCAGCCTCGCGTGCGGCAGGGCGTCGAGCCAGCCGATCATGTTGAAGCTGGTGGCGACGTGCAGGCTCGCGGGGGGCACGATCAGCCCATAAGCGCTGCCCGCGACCGCGGCGGCGAAGACGCCCTCGCCGAGCGCGGGCGTCGAGCCGGGGCCGTGGGGGAAGAGGTTGGCGAAGAGCCGGTTGAAGTCGTTGGTCGGCAGGTCGCTGAACAGGACCCACGCGGGCGATTCGGTGCGGCGGCGGATCGCCTCGGCAAGGCCGCGCATGGCGCGGATCGCGTTCTTCCCCTGCGACGAGCCGAGGTCCAGCAGGGTCAGCGGCGGCCCGCCCGTGGGCGGGATCGGCAGCTCGCCGATCGCCTCGACGAGCCACGGGAGGAACGCGTCAATCGCCGCGCCCTGGGTGTCGGAGTGGCTGTCGTAGAAGCCGCCCGGCTTCATCCCCGAAGTCGATGGCATGGAGTGGACTCCCTCGTTCGGTTTTCCCCGTCGTCGAGTCGAAGCCGACGCCATGCTATCTGCCGGACTCGCCCCGGGGAAGCGCCCCGGGCCGTCGGTGCTACTCCAGGGAATCGTGTCCCGATTGCGATCCGATGAAAATAGCTGGAACCGGAAACCTCCTCGCGCCCTCAATATGTCAGACCGAAGCGCAGGAGGACCAGGACCGATGGCGGCGAGGCTGAATGGCGATGCGATCCGGTGGCTGGCGGCCCTTGACCGTGAGGGGTCGCTGGCCGAGATGGGCGACGGGATCTTGCTCGACCGGTTTCTCGCGCGGACCGGCGCGGCGAGCGAGGCGGCGTTCGAGGTGCTGGTGCGCCGGGACGGGCCGATGGTGCTGGCAATCTGTCAGAGCGTCCTGCGCGACGAACACGACGCGGCGGATGCGTTCCAGGCGACGTTTCTCGTCCTGGCGCAGAAAGCGGCAACGATCCGCGACCGCGACGGCCTGGCACCCTGGCTGGGCCGCGTTGCTCGCCGGATCGCACTCCGAGCTCGGGCCGAGGCAAGCGAGCGTGCCATTCGCGAGCGTCGGGCCGCCGCGCGGGTCGTCGAGGCCGCGCCCGTTGTCATCGACCCGGCCGGGGCCGAGGCCGCCGCGCGGATAGTCGCCGAGGTCGAGCGGCTCCCCGAGGCCGACCGGGCTCTGCTGCAACTGACCTACTGGCAGGGCAAGTCCTACGAGGAGGCCGCCGCCCTGCTCTGCCGGCCGATCGGGACGGTGCGCAGCCGGCTTTCGCGCATCCGCGAGCGGCTGCGTGGCCGACTCGCCAGGCTGGGACTCGCCCCTGGTCTGGCTGCCGTGGCGGTGACGGCGACGAGTGGCGAGGCATCTGCCGCGACGTTGTCCGAGGCCCTGGTCCGGCAGACGGCCCGCTCGGCCGTGCAACCTGTCGAAAACCTGGCGGCCGCCGTTACGTCCGGGACGGTCCCGGCGTCGGTGGCCGCGCTGGTTTATGGAGAGCTCGCGATGATGGCCCACCTCCCATGGAAGTCGATCGCCGGTCTGGTGCTCCTCGGCGGGAGCCTGACTGCCGGCGTCGTGGCGATGGCGCCGCGCCAACCCGGCGGCAAGGCCGCGCCGACCGCGGCGGCCCCTGCTCCCGCTCCCGCCCCGTCGCCGTTGCCCGCGCCGGGCGCTGCTCCCGAGGCGCCCGAGAAGTCCGACGCCCCGTCGCTCCTGGTCAACGGCGGCGTCGAGGACGGTCAGGGCGATAGGCCACGCGGATGGAAGCAGGGCGCGGCGATCTCCGGGGTCGAGTATTCGTGGAGCCGCACAGGGCACACGGGCAAGGGAAGCCTCCGGCTGAAGAAGACAGCGCAGCGGTATTTCCCCATTGCTCAGTGGTATCAGAAGGTCGAGCACCGTGGCGGCAAGCCCCGGCTGAAGGTCTCGGCGTGGGTCAAGGCGGACCAGGCGTTCAAGGCGATCCTGGATGCCCAGTTCGTCGACGCTCGGGGGAAGACAACCCACGCCTGGGTCGCGTATATCGGCGCAAAGCAATCCGGCGATCCGCCGGCGACGCACGACTGGAAGAAGTACGAGGGCGTCGTGGAGATCCCCGCCGGGACGAAGCAGCTCGTCGTCGCCCCGCAGATCTACGGCCCTGGCACCGTCTGGTTCGACGACCTGTCGGCCGAGTACACCGACGAGCCGACGACCGACCCAACCGCGTTGTGAGGCAGGCGCTGGGGCAGGTCCAGGCGAGTGGGGGTGTCAGCCCCGCGCGCGTCATCCGGAACAAATCCTGCCGAGGCAAGGCCGCGGCCATTCTCGGCGGGAATGTTATCTCGCGCGGAACCGCGGAGGGCGCGGAGAGAGATCGCAAAGGCACGAGCCACTGCGCCGGGGAATCCCCGGGGGCACGGGGCGATCCAGGAGGGGGAAGTCCGTGCTGTCGCAGTTCCGCGGGTACGTCGAGAAAGGATCTCCTCGGCTGCCAGGTTGGAGGGGATCGCAACGGCGACGATGGGCTCGGTGAGCTGGTCAACAGGTCGCTGAACAAGGCCCACGCGGGCGATTCGGTGCGGCGGCGTAAAGCGTAGCGTGGCTGCATTCCGGCGAACTGGTACAATCGAAATGAGCCCGGTCCGGCCGGACCGCGGGAACGGATCTGGGCTCGGCCGAAACCGAGCCGAGCCGATTGGGCCCTCGGAACGGGGAGGGCGAGGCGGCTCCGAATGCCGTGGAGGGAGAATCGATGCCTTTAAGGGACCACTTCCGGCCCGTCCGCGGGCGGTGGGATGCCCTGCACGGCGGCTGGCCGATGATGATCGCCACAGATCTGAATCGCAGGCTGCCGTCGCCGTACTCCGCGGCCCCGCGAGTTCATATCGGCGCGCTGGAAGTCGACATCGCCGCTTTCGATCCCGACTGGGCACCGGACGGAAACCCCGTCGTCACCGGATCCGTTGATGATCCGGCATTCGCGCCGCAGGCCGCGTTCGACTGGACACCACCGGAGCCAACTGCCACGATCGTCGCGGACCTGCCACTGATCGATGAATACGAAGTGCGGGTTTATGACACGGCGAACGGACTGCTGGTCGCGGCCATCGAGCTCGTGAGCCCGGCGAACAAGGACCGGCCCGAATCGCGGGGCGCGTTCGTCACGAAATGCGCCACACTGCTACGGCGGCGGGTGTGCGTCACGATCGTCGACGTGGTGACGAACCGGTCCTCCAACCTGTTCGGCGAGCTGCTGGCGCTGATGGGGCAGGCCGGCGAACTCCCGGCCAGCACGGGTCCGCTGTACGCGGCCACCTGCCGGCGGATCGGCGGCGAGGTCCATCCGCGGTTCGACACCTGGTCGCACCGCCTGGTCCTCGGCCAGCCGCTGCCGACCCTGCCGCTATGGCTTGGCGAACAGTTGGTCGTGCCGCTGGACCTGGAGGTCAGCTACGAGGAAACGTGCCACAATCTCAACCTGGCATGAACGCTGAGCCGGGGAGAGTTCGCGGCGACTCGCCTGTCGCTACGATTTCGGACAGTGTCCCAGGGAACTGGAGACGGCACCAATTAGACACGTTGCCCCGGAGTCGCCGTTCGGGTAATCAGGAACACACGACCGGAGGAATCCGACCGTCCGCGTGACCGAACCCGAACCCGATCCCGAGGGGCGTTATGTGCCAGTCGAACTCGCACGGCCATCCGCATCACCATCATCACCATCATCGCCACCATCACGATCATCCGCACCCCGCCCGGCCGGATCGCGAACAGGCCCACGACCATCCCGATCGCGACCGATCGCCGCGGCTCGATCGCCGTCAGGCACTCGCGCGGCTGAAGGCGGCCGGACTCGTCGCGGCGGCCGCGGCCGGCTCGCCCTGGGGATCGGTCGTGCGCGCAGTCGCTGATGATGGAAAGGCCGCCGCGGCCAGCGGTGCCGCCGCGCGGCTGTTCGACATCAAGCCGGTCGCGCCCGGCGTTTTTGGCGCGATTGCGAAGCGGACCGCCATGCTCAACTGCAACGCGGCGATTGTCGTCAATCGCGACCACGTCCTGGTCGTCGACACCCATTCGAAGCCCTCGGCCGCGAGGGCCCTCATCCGGCAGATCCGCGCCGAGGTCACTCAACTGCCCGTCCGCTACGTCGTCGACAGCCACCTGCACAACGACCACGCGATGGGGAACGGGGCCTATCCCGAGGCCTTCGGCGCGAGCGTCGAGGTGATCTCGTCGGTGAAGACGCGCGAGTGGCTCGAGCGGCTGGGCGTGCCCCGGTTGCAGGAGACGCTCAACTCGCTCCCCAGGCAGATCGCCGAGCTGCGAGCCCGGCGCGAGGCGAGCCACGACGAATCGGCGCGAGCCGAGCTGGCCACGCACATCGAGGGGCTCGAGGCCTACCTGAAGGAGATGACGCCGGCACGCGTCACCCTGCCCACGATGACCTTCGAACGCCGGCTGGTCATCCACCGCGGCGGCCGCGAGATCCACCTGCTGTTCCTCGGCCGGGCGCACACGGCCGGCGACATCGTCGCTTACATCCCGTCGGAACGCGTGGTCGCGACCGGCGATCTGCTGCACGGCATCCTCCCGTACATCGGCGACGGCTTCCCCGACGAGTGGCCCGCGACGCTGCGAGCCCTCGAGGCCCTCGATTTCGACCGCGTCATCCCGGGGCACGGGTCGATCCAGGAGGGGAAGTCCGTGCTGTCGCAGTTCCGCGGCTACGTTGAGGAGGTCACCGAGAAGGTTGCGCGGGGGATCGAGCGCGGGCAGCCGGCGGACGAGCTGGTGAAGGCGATCACCGCCGACACGCTCTCATCGCTGAAGGCCGACGACATGCGCCGTCGCGTCAACCGCGAGCTGACGGCCGTCTTCTCCCTCCAGGAACGGACCCCTGGCATGCTCCCGGAGAGCGTTGCGACCAACGTCCGCGAGGTCTTCACCTACTTCAAGGAGCGCAAGGGGCGACGCGAGATGCCGCAGAAGTGAGGTCGGTCGCGATGCGGTTCGTGTCAGACGCTCATGGAAGTTGCCCCGTCACCATGCCTCGGGCTCATGGTCGATCCGCATGGGCCGGAGTGGAGCGTCTGTCCCCGACGTGGGAGGGCGAGTCTGGCGCCGAGCCGGGATCACGCGAGGCCTCCTCGGTGTCCCGGCTCTCGCCTGGAGGCTCGCCCTCCCGATCAGGTCCCGTTCGGGACGGATTCCGGGGGGAGAAATTGGTGTCAGTTCATTTTGGGGGAGAAATTGGTGTCGGGAGAAATTGGTGTCAGTTCATTTTGGGGGAGAAATTGGTGTCAGTTCATTTTGGGGAGAAATTGGTGTCAGTTCATTTTGGGGGAGAAATTGGTGTCAGTTCATTTTGGGGAGAAATTGGTGTCAGTTCATTTTTCGTGGGAGAAATTGGTGT
>JAKAUH010000700.1 GCA_021818605.1 Planctomycetota bacterium | reverse complement strand
TTTCTTTAACGTGACCGAGAAGGCATGCTTGCCGGCGTCGGACGAGGTAAATGTGTAGCTGGCGGGCAGGGTCGCCTTCGCGTCGGTGCTGGTGAAGTTGACCGTGCCGACGTAGCTCGTCGCAACGTTCCCATACGGATCATCGGCAACGACCGTGAAGCCCTGCGCCGTGCCTGCCTGGGCGGACGAGGCCAGCCCGGTGATGACCAGCTTGCTCGCCGCGGCCGCCTTGACCGTGATGCCCGTCTCGTGCCCCGTGACCGATGAGGTCGCCGTGTCGGTCACGGTGATCGACTGGGCGCCGACCGTCCTCAGCGTCGCCGCGAAGGTGTGGGCCCCGGCGTCGTTGGCCGTGAAGGTATAGTTGGCCGGCAGGATCGCCTGGCTGTCGCTGCTGGTGAAGCTCACGGTCCCCGTGTAGCCCGTCGCCGCGTTGCCGTAGGCGTCATACGCCGTGACCGTAAAGTTGCCCGAGACGCCGGCGGTATCCGAGGTCGGGAAGCCGGCGAGCCTCAGCGACGCGGCCGCGCCCGGCGTCACCTGGATGCCCCCCTGACTGCCGGTCACCGCCGAGTTCGAGGTGTCGGTCACGGCGATCGACCAGGTGCCGGCCGTCTTGAACGTCACGGTAAAGGAGTGCGTCCCGGCATCGGCCGAGGTAAATGTGTAGTTCGCCGGCAGGACGGCCTTACCGTCGGTGCTGGTGAAATGCACCGTCCCGGCGTAGCTGGTGTCGGTTGCCCCGCCCGGCCCGACGACCGTCACCGTGAGTGTCTGCGGCGCTCCGGCCGTCACGCTCGACGGCACCCCGGAGAGGCTGAACGTGGGCGAGACCTGCTGCACGCTCGTGGTGTAGGCATCCGAGGCCCCGCCGTTGACCCCGTCGCCGTTCTGGTCCATCGCGTTGCCGTACCAGTCCTGGATCGCCGGACCGACGGTGAGCGTGTACGTCCCCGGCGCCGTCTGGCCGGGGAACGAGATGGTGAACTCGTGATCGTTCGAGCTTGATACCGCCGACACGGTCACGCCCGTGATCGGGCCGTTCGGCCCGCTGAGCGTCACCTCCGAGCCGGTGAAGGTCGCCGGGTTCACTTCCTCGTTGAACGTCAGGTCGAAGCCGTTCAGCCCCGCCGCGGTATTCACCGCGCCAATCGCCGACGACGCCACGACGTGCGGCCCGACCGTGTTGGCCACCGCGGCGCCCGCGTTGACAACCCCGCCGGTCGTGACCTTCCCCGCCAGGTTCGGGTCGGGCGTGGTGTGGTCCAGCACGGCGTAGATCACCTGGCTCATCGACCAGCTCGGGTGCGCCGCCTCGACCAGCGCGATCGTGCCCGTCACCAGCGGCGCGGCCATCGACGTGCCGCTGTCCGTGCCGTATCCGCCGCTCGACGTCGTGCTGTACACGTTCACCCCGGGCGCGGCGAGCTGCACCGATTGAACCCCGTAGTTCGACCAGCTCGCCAGGCCGCCGCTGCTGTTGATCGCCGCCACGGTGACCAGATTCGGGTAATCGACCGAGTACGACGCCGGCGAGAAGAACGTGCTGCTGTTGTCGTCGTTCGTCCCGTTGTTCCCCGCGGCGGCGACGATGATCACGTTATGCTGGTCGGCGTACTGGATCGCCGAGGCGATCGTGCTATCCATGCCCGAGCCGCCCCAGCTCGCGTTGATGACCTTCGCCCCGTGGTCGACCGCGTACTGGATCGCCTCCGCCGCCGCCGTGTCGGTCCCGCTCCCCGAGGAGTCGAGGAACGCCACCGGCATGATCTGCGTCGTCCAGGCGACACCCGTCCCCTGGAGCCCATTGTTCCCCACGGCGCCGATCTCGGTCGCCGTGAACGTGCCGTGCCCGTTGCCGTCCATCGGGTTGTTGGTGCCGGTGATCCCGTTACTCCCCGTGGCGGCGTAGTTCCAGCCGATGTAGTCGCCCGGCGTGGACGTGAAGCCGTCCTGCGTCGTGCTGCTGCCCCAACCGCCCACGGTGGTCGAGGCCATCACATCGGCCGGCCCAATGATCCCGTCGCCGTCGCTGTCCTCGATCTTGCCGGGCCCCTGGTTGACCTTCACCCCGTTCACGACCGCGTTCAGGTCGGCGAACGAGATGACCCCGTCGCCGTCGACGTCCGTCAGGTTGGGCAGCACGCTTGCCGGGATCTCCGCCTGGTTGAGCCACACGTTGTTGGTGACGTCCGGCAGCTTGTAATTCAGCCCCGTGTCCACATCCGCGACGACCACACCGTCCGACCCGGTGGTGACATTCCACGCCGCCGGAGCGTTGATGCCCCAGGTCCCGTTCAACTGCCATTCGGTCCCGTTCGTGTACTGCGGGTCGTTGGGAGCGGTCAGCTCCTGCATCATCTTCACCGGCGCGGTCGACTCAACCGCCGAGCTGGCCGCGAGCAGCCCGTCAACCTGGCCGATCCGGGCGGCCGGCACCTGGATCGTGTACAGCCCCGCGATCGTCGTCGGCACGACCGACCCGCCGTCCGACGCGATCTGCGACATCAACTGCGGCAGGCCGCCGCCACCCGGCCGCACCTGCAGATTCAGGGTCTCCGACGCCCCCATCGACGGCGGAGGGCCCGCCACCGACGAGACCGACAGCAGGGCCCGCGACTCCAGCACGTCCAGCCCCAATCGCATCCTTGTCGCCCGGCGCCGCCGTCGCGCCGACAAGCCGGACACCCGGTCGCCCCCCTCCCGGCTCACCATCAATCGATGCAAGTCAAGAACGCGGGCCGGACGACGGCCGTCGTGCGACATGGCGATGCAACTCCCTTGTGGTAGACTCGGCTTTCGGCGAAGAATGGGTCGGTCCGCCAGGGAACCGACATCAGGCGAGCCGCACTACATCCAAATTCTATGCCGGTTCCAGCAGAAATCCGTGCCTGCGCCAGCCCAGAAGATGGTGGAGGATTCGTGAAAGGCCTCACCACCTGGGGTGTAGTGGAATGTTAAGTCCCTAGATAGTACGCCTGCCAGTACGAAAATCAAAGAGCGTGCGTTCGAGAATCAACAAAAAACCCGGGACCCGCACGCTTGAATGTCAAATCGACCACCGCGTCGTCACAGCCTCGGCGGTGGACCCGCGAGGAGGTGCCTCGATGAGACCCACGATCGACCCCCACGAGAGACCAAACTCCATGACAGGCGCGATGATCCGGATGGCGGGCGCAGGGCTGACCATCCTCCTGCTACTCCTCGGCGGCCTCGCGGCCCAGGAGGCCGCGACGGCCCGACCGCGAGAAACGGCCAGGCCCCACGACAGGGCCCAGTCCCCGGCCGACAAGGCGAGGACTTCGGAGAAGACAGAGAAGACGGAGAGGCCCAGCGAGAAGCCCAGCGAGAAGGACAGGGATAAGGACAGCACAAAGGCAAAGGAAAGGACCACGCCCGCGGCCGAAAAGGAGCCGGTCGTCACGCACCACCGCGTCAAGATCGGCGAATCCGAGATCAGGTACACCGCGACGGCCGGCCTGATGCCGATCCTCGACGCGAAGGGAGAGCCCGAGGCCCGCATCTTCTTCATGGCCTATACCCGCGACGACGCCGGTCCGTCGACCTCACGGCCCCTGCTGTTCAGCTTCAACGGCGGACCCGGCTCATCGTCGGTCTGGCTGCACATGGGGGCACTGGGCCCGCGCCGCGTCGCCATGCCCGACGGGCCCACGATCCCGGCACCGCCCTACCACCTGGTCGACAACGACGCCACCTGGCTCGACTGCTGCGACCTGGTCTTCATCGACCCCGTCGGCACCGGCTATTCCCGCGCGGCAAAGCCCGAGCTCAACTCGAAATTCCACTCGCTCCGCGGCGACATCGCATCGGTCGGCGAATTCATTCGGATGTACCTGACACGCTATGACCGCTGGACCTCGCCCCTGTTCGTCATCGGCGAGAGCTACGGCACCACGCGCGCCGCCGGCCTCTCCGGCCACCTGCTCGACGACGGAATCGCGCTCTCCGGCGTGATCCTGGTCTCCTGCGCGCTCGACTACCAGGGCTTCATCACCCGCCCGGGCAACGACCTGGCTTTCCTGAACTACCTGCCGTCCTACGCCGCCTCAGCCTGGTATCACAAACGCCTGCCGGACGACCTCCAGCGCCTCGAGCTGCCCGCCCTGCTCAAGGAGGTCGAGGCGTGGGTCGACCGCGAGTACACCGTGATCCTGGCGCGCGGCGACCGCCTCACCGACAACGATCGCCACGCCGCCGCCGAGCGGCTCGCCCGCTACACCGGGCTCAAGGTCGACGACATCGAGGACCACGAGCTGCGGATCGACTCGTCCTTCTTCCGCGGCCGGCTGCTCCGCTCGCAGCATCGGTCGATCGGACGGTATGACGCGCGGTACAGGGGGATCGAGAACCGGGGTCCGTCCGCCGACGGCGTGCCCGGCAACGACCCCAGTTACGACGCCGTCCACGCCGCGTATACCACCACCTTCAACCACTACGTCCGCGACGAGCTGGGCTACAAGAGCGACGTGACGTACAACATCCTCGGCGGCGGCGTCGGCCGCTGGGATTACCAGACCAACATGGGCTACCCCGCGACCACGTCGCAGCTCCGCGAGGCCCTGTCGCAGAACCCGCACATGCGGGTGCTGATCGCCTCGGGCTACTTCGACCTGGCCACGCCCTATCGCGCCGTCGAGCACTCCGTGGCCGGCCTGGGACTCGACCCCTCAATCCGCGGCAACATCGCCGTCGAGTACTTCAAGGCCGGCCACATGATGTACCTGCACGGCCCGTCGCTGAAGAAGCTCAAGCACGACGGCGCGGCGCTGATCGAACGCGCGATCACCAAGAAGTGACGCGCCTGGCCCCCCGCGGCCGGGATCCCGACGAACGGGGTTCCCGGCCGTGGGGCCGCATGCCGGCCGTCAGTACGCCGACGCGCTGACCACCTCGCCGCCGTTCCGCGTGGCGAGGGCCTGCCACACGTTCAGCGCGATCGAATCCTTGATGAACCGCACCGAGCCGTCGCCCATCAGCAGGTTCACCCCGCCCCCGTGGTAGCTCGACGGCGGGATCTGCACGGCCATGTTGACCATGGCGGTCGGGCCCATCATCATGCTCCCCATCATGGCCCCGCAGGATCGCGTGTTCGGCCCGCTGACGTGGTTGTATTCGATGCACGTCATCGCGCCCACGGCCCAGGCGGCGCCCATCCGACTGGTGAGGATCATCGCCATCGTTGTGTTCAGGTTCGTGCATTGCTGATAGGTCTGCGCCTGCGACATGGCGTTGCCCATGGCGTAGAGGTCGCTTTTGAGATCGGGCATCCCCTGTCCCCGCCGCTTCTCGCTCAGGAACGCGGTCTGGCTGGATCCGTCGGTCACCGACGCCATCCGAACGCAGCTCAGGTTGTAGAACGGGCCGCGCGGCAGGCCGATGGGCCCGACCATCGGAGGGTATTGCTCGCAGGCATCGCACAGCCAGCCTCCCTCGTTGATCATGTAGCTGTTGCCGGCCCCCCAGTCCGCGACCATCGCCGGGTCCGAGGGGCAGAGAAACATCGAGATCACCACCCGGGAGATCGTGGAATTGGCCCGGTTCGGGTCCTCATAGGCTGGCTCGAACGACATCTTCATCAGGCCCACGTCCGGAGTCTCCGGCGGGAGACTGAAATTGATCGCGTTGAACAGCGGTTGCTGCTCCAGAAAGCCCAGGAGCTGGCTGTGCGTCGACCAGCGTGCGTACACCGGCGCCCCCGGAACCGTCGCCATGTACGAGGGCCCCTTGCCGAAGGGGAAGCCGGTGAACGCGTCGTTATAGTTGTGTAGCGCCAGGCCGAACTGCTTGAGGTTGTTGACGCACTGGGTGCGCCGCGCGGCCTCACGCGCCGCCTGCACCGCGGGCAAGAGCAGCGCGATGAGCACGGCGATGATCGCGATGACGACCAGTAACTCGATCAGGGTGAACCCGCGGCGCTCGCCGCGTTCGGTGATGTTCATAACATGATGGCCTCGTCGTTTCGCGTGAATGGGGAATCCGCGCCACGCGGCATCCTCGCCGCGCAGCGCGATCGGACACGCACCTCGATCCTCAGAGGGCGCGGCGACGTTGTGTGGTGTGGTGTGTCGTGTTGTGTTGTGTTGTGTTGCCAGTCCCGCCCGGTGGTCTTCCCTGGGGCGGGCCAATGACCAGGAGTCCGGCTCGAACGCCTCGGCCGGCCGTCTCGCAGGTCAGGCTCTGGCCTGATTCCGGAGAAATCCGTCAGGCTGAAGCCTGACCTGCGAATCCGGCGGAGCCCCTTCCGGGACCGACGCGAGTCGATCGATCGATCGATCGATCCGATCCGATCCGATCAGCCCACGATCCCGCTGACGATCAGCAGACCCAGGCAGGCGACCAGGATGCCCAGCGTGCCGTACCAGGATGTGTCGTGACCGCCCTGCGCCGGCTGGTAGAGCCCGAAGGACGAGGATTCGTTGAGTCCGGTCATGATTTCGCTCCCATCATTGAACCTGATGAATGAATGAGAATGGCCGCGATGTGGGCTGGGCGTGCACGACGTGCGACGCCCGAGGCCTGCGGTGGAAGTTCGGCGCGGCGGCGTGAGACCGCCCGGCGACGGGTCAGGGCGAGGATCCGGTCGATCCGGCCTCCCCGAGAACGGTCGGCACGCACGACCGGGCCCCGAGCAGGACCCGCCCGTCGTACGCAATCCGACCGCCAGAACCGCCAGGCCGGGCAGCAAGGCCGCGCAGGACGACGGCCAGTGGCATGCAGGGTTGATCGGAGCGTGGGATTTCCGAGCGAGGCTCAGTGACGCCACCGCTCTTTTCTTCTCCTTGCTCCTGACCTCGAACCCCTCGCCCCTGTTCACTCATCAGGTGGGTGAAACACGGAGGGAGCGTACCCGGCCGGGCAAGCCGGCGCCGGCTCGGGAACAACGCGCGTCGAGATGAATGAAGCATCGTCCAGGCTTCGCCCCAGCGCGATCCAGTGGTCGAAGCCGTGGGTGATCGGCGACGCCGATGAGGCGGGACCGGGACGCGGCATGCTGCCCGAGCAGCCCGGCCCGTCGCAGGGACGCGGCCGGTCGCCGGGCGCCCGGCCGGGCCGGCCCGGCACCGGCACCGGAACCGTCGCTGTGAAGGCGCCCGTGATCAGCTCGTCGAGCCGGTCGAACGCCGCGACCCGCCGGTCGAACTCCGACGTGACCGGGTGACTGCAACCCGCGCGGGCCGATCCGGACGCGATGAGGCCGAGGGCCAGGACCGCCATCAGGGGCCCCGCCAACCACCGCATCAGCCGCTGGGATCGCTCCAGACTCATCGGAACGCGCACCTCGTTTCACCGCGAGAGGAATCTCGCGTAGAGCCAGGAATGGGTGATCCCATCAATCCCTGGCTCATGGATCGACGATGCCTACGCTCTTAACATACCCCGTGAAGGGCTTTAGGTTCAAGAGCGAGCGCAAAACAGCAGTCGGTGCGATGATCTTGTGGTGGCCTCGCGGTCGACCCCTCGCGCGGCAGAGCTTGTCATCAGGCTCAAATCGTTCTAATAATCAAGCGGCA
>JAKAUH010000544.1 GCA_021818605.1 Planctomycetota bacterium | reverse complement strand
AAGCGAGCCAAAAATCCGCTGCTGAAAGACGCGGGACTGACCAGACCAACGCCCGCCGTGCCGTGGTTAGGGGATCGGTCGGTCCGGGTGACGCGTTCGCGAAGTCCCGGGACCGAAATCGGTCCGCGTCGACCGGCCCACAGGCACACATGCAACCATGCTTCGATCAGGCAAGTTACGTCTACGCGAGGATCGGCGATCATTCGACGGCGGGCTCGCGTCTCACGCCGGCTGATCCCAAAAAGTCTCGCCAGACGGCATCGCTTCCCGCCTTCACCGTTCCTTCCTCCTCTTGTCGATCGGATGCTCGCCCCGTACGCTGTGATCCTGGGCAAGACGACTTGCGATCGACGGACGGCGCCGGCACTCATCAGGATCACGAGCGATGCACAAGCTGTCGCGGGCACTTCTCGGATTGTCACTTCTCGTGGGCGGCGCCGTCTGGCAGGGACGGGGTGAGGCGTGGGCGCAGGCTCCGGCGAAAGCCAGGGCAAAAGCAAGAGCCTCCGCGAAACCGCAGCGGCTGGCTGACTATTTCGGGTTCCAGCCGCTGGAGATCTACAAGCTGGAGCACCGGATCGGCAACCTGATGCTCCGGGACCTCGATGGCGACAAGGTCGACGACATCGTCGTGAGCAACAACGGCCGTTCGCGGCTCGACCTCCTGCTGAGCACCCGGAAACCCGACGACGACCAGTCCAACCGCCCGTTCCGCAAGGACCCGAACGAGCTCCAGTACGACCGGCGGATGCGCCTGGTTAGCATCCCGGTCAACAAGGAGGTCGTGAGCATCGACACGGGTGATTTCAACGGCGACGGCAAGCCCGACCTGGTCTTCTACGGCACCCCGGCCGAGGTCGAGATCCTGTTCAACGAGGGGTCTGGCCGTTTTGGCAATCCGAAGAAGCTCCAGACGGGCGAGGGCGTCGAACGAGCGAGCGGGCTGACCGTCGCCGACCTCGATCGCGACGGCCGCGACGACATCGCCCTGCTGGCCGAGCATGACCTGATCTTCGTCCATCAGACCGCGGTCGGGACGTTCAGCGAACCCGAACGGGTGCCGCACACGGCCGAGAACCCCTGGCTGATCCGGGCGCTCGACCTCGACGGCGACGGGGCGAAGGACCTGGTCCTGCTCGACAGCACCAGCGACCACCCGATCCACGTCCGGTTCGCCACGCCCGAGAAGAAGCTCGGCCCCGAGCAGCGGTTCGCCGTTGAGGTCCCACGCGCGATCGCCTTCGGCCGGATGAATGATCGGCCCGGCTCGGAGATTCTGACCATCGAGAATCAGTCAGGACGGGCCCGCGTGCTCACGCTCGATCGCTCGGGCACCGATGATAGCGAGAAGCGTGGTCAGATGGCGTTCTTCGCCCTCCCGCAGGGGACCGAGCGGGGCCGGTCGCTGGCCACCGGCGACCTCGACGGCGACGGGCGGCAGGATGTCGTGATCACCGACCCGTCGAATGCCCAGGTCTGGGCCTATCTCCAATCCGGCCACACCGGCCTCGGCGCCGGACAGACCTTCCCCAGCCTCGTCGGAGCCCGGACCGTTCACCTGGCGGATCTCGATGGCGACCGCAAGCACGAGGTCTACGTGCTCTCCCACCAGGAGAAGCAGATCGGCAAGAGCGAGTACACCGGCGGTCGCCTGAACTTCCCCACCCCTCTGCCGATCTCCGGTGAGCCCGTCGCCATGGACATGGCCGACCTCGACGGCGACGGCAAGGCCGAGATCCTCTACATCGCCCGCACGAAGCCCGGGGCCGACACCTTCGCCCTTCGCGCCCTGACCCGCGAGAAGTCCGGCACCTTCCGCGCCTACCACTGGCGTGAGGCCGACTCGGTCGCCCTACCGGAGATCAAGTCCGTCCCGGCCGCGATCGAGTCGTTCGACGTCAACGCCGACCACCAGGCGGACCTCCTGATCTTCAACGACTACGGCCCGCCGCATCTCCTCCTCGGCCGCAAGGGCGAGCCGCCCCGGCCATTCACCGCGGGCCTCGGGCCGCTCACGGGTGCCTCGATCGCGGGCGTCAGCCGGGTCGACCTCGACGGGCCCGGGCTCATCGTTGCGCAGAACACCTTTGCGCGTCGGATTCTGCTCGACAACCAGGGCCACTGGAACATCAAGGACCAGTACAACTCGGGCCGGAACTCGGCCGCCATCCTGGGCGCCGCGGCTCTCGACGCCGACGGCGACGGCAAGAAGGAAGTCGTGCTGTTCGACCGGATCAGCAAGTCGCTGCTTTTCCTCTCCCCGAAGGACGGCGTGTACCGGCCCAATGGCACACTCGCGATCGGCTCGATCAACTTCCAGGGCATGCACGTCGCGGACTTCAATGGTGACGGCCGGGATGACCTGCTGATCGCCGGAAGCGACCGCTTCGGCGTACTCCAGACCGGCCAGAACGGCCTGCGTCTCAAAACGATCGCCAGCTACGAAGCACGCCGCAACGAGGCCCGGCTGTCCGACCTGGCCGCCGGCGACGTCAACGGCGACGGCGTGCCGGATGTCGTGTTCGTCGATATCGGCGAGCAGTCGCTCGAGATCGCCTCATTCGCCGGCGACCAGGACCTCGTCCACGCCATCACGTTCCGGGTCTTCGAACGGAAAAACTTCCGCCACATGGGCGACACGCTCGAGCCCCGCGACCTCGCCCTCGGCGACGTCGACGGCGACCGCCGGACCGACATCGTCATCATCGTGCACGACCGGGTGCTGGTTTACCGCCAGGACCCGGGGCCGAACTCCCCCGGAGCCAAACCGGGCCAACCCGCCGCCAAGCCCGTCGCCTCGCAGGCGACGAAGTGAGCCGGGGGCCTCGCCCTTGAAGAGGGCGTCGCGTATCGGCGGCTGGCAAGTGACAGGTGGCAAGCGATTGGAGCGGACAGCCAACACTCCTCGCCGAACACCACCACGGTATTGGCGTAAACCGTTGTGCGCCAAATGGTTATCTGCGGTTTTTTCATCTCAACGACCGGCGTTCAACCAACGGCCAGACAACAGGCCCTGCGGCCCGGGTCTGGGCACGGATTTCCCGGGATATGCTGCTGATTGGCCGTCTGTGCACTGGTGGTGTTCGCGCGAGGTTCAAGCCCGTCGCTCCGGGCCTTCAAGTGGAGACCTCCGTGTCTGGCAGAGCCCGGGCGATTACCGGCTGCTCGCGGCGGGGATGCGCTCGCCCGTCGCGACGCCATGGACTCTGGCCGCCCTCGCCTTCCGCTTCCGAACGCCTCGGCCGCGCCGGGCGTGACTGACGCTCCTACCAGGTACGCCCGCGCCGCTCGCCTGCGCCGTCCTGTTTGCCACGAGGGGACTGGAAATGGCGTCCTCCCTGGTCTGGCCCGACCTGGGCCGGCGCTTCGGTTTCACCACGGCAGAGGTCTCCGCGGTCCGATTCGGTGGCACCGCGCACCTCGTCAACGCCCGGATGACCGGCCCCGACGGCGTCATCGGGTCGATCGAACCGATCGGCTGTCACTCGATGCCGGGATCGAGCCTCGCCTGGACCTGTGGCGCAACCGTGGCAGCCGTGCGGCCCGAAGAATCGTGGATCGACCGGCTCGGCCGCGCCCTGGGGATCGCCTGGGTCGTCATCTCGATCCTCGCGGCGATGCCGGCATGACGGCGCAGGCGCAACGTCGGCCCCGACTGGAGGATTGACTCCGCCCGCTGAGCGGCCCACGATATCGGCTCGGAATCGTAGCGTAATCAAGAGCAAGGGGCGGACGGAGAACAGCACAGTGAGGCGCCGGCGAATCTTCATCGTGGTCGTAGCCCTGGCGGGATTGGGTGTGAACTCGGCCGTTCGCGCGGATTTGCCCTCGGCCGATCCGGTCTCGGTGGGACTCGACCCCGAGCGGCTCCATCGGATTGATGGCGCGATCGATCGCGCCATCGAGCGCAAGCAGGTCAGGGGCGCCGTCGTGCTGGTCGGCCGCAAGGGGTCGATCGCCTATGCCCGCGCCGCCGGGCAGCGAGCGGTCGTGCCGCAGTCCGAGGCCATGACCCGCGACACGGTCTTCGACATGGCCTCGCTCACCAAGCCCGTCGCGACGGCGACCTCAATCCTGATCCTGATCGAGGAGGGGAACCTGCGCCTGAGCGACCGCCTCGGCCGCGTGCTGCCTGAGTTCGACAACCACGGCAAGGGCGCGATCACGATCGAGCAACTCCTCCGCCACCGCGCGGGCTTGATCCCGGACGACCCGATCGGCGACTACAAGGACGGCGCCGACGCGGCCTGGAAGCGGCTCGCCGAGATTGACCTGGTGCGTCCGCCCGGCGAGCGGTTCGTGTATTCCGACGTGGGTTTCCTGATCCTCGGCCGGGTCGTCGAACGAGTGAGCGGCAAGCCGCTCGACGCCTTCGCCGGCGAGCGAATCTTCGAGCCGCTCGGAATGAAGGACACGCGATTCCGCCGGATTGGCGCCGGGGCGAACCACGCGGTTCCGGTCGAGAGGATCGCGCCGACGGAGCCCGAGTCCCGCGGCGGCCCGATGCTGCGGGGCGTGGTGCACGACCCGCGGTCGCGCGCCCTCGGCGGTGTCGCCGGCCATGCGGGGCTGTTCGCCACGGCGGATGACCTGGCGGTCTATGCCCAGACGCTGCTCGACGGCGGACGCGGGCCGAACGGACGTCGCATCCTGTCGCCGCTGGCGGTCCGCGCGATGGTCGACCCGGGCAATACACCGGCAAACGAGCGCCGCGGCCTGGGGTGGGACGTCCAGACAGGTCAGAGCGGCCCACGCGGTACGCTGTTCGGACCGGGCAGCTTCGGCCATACCGGGTTCACCGGTACGAGCATCTGGATCGATCCTGAGACATCCACTTTTGTCGTGGTGTTGACCAGCCGGCTGCATCCCGACGGCCGCGGCGGTTCGCCCTCGGCCCTTCGGTCGCAGGTCGCGACGCTCGCCGCGGCGGCGATCCTGGATGCCTCGCCGCGTCCGCCGGCCGCCGCGGCGATTCTGGACGGACCGCTCGCGCCGGCTCGACCCGAGACCACACGCCACACCACGCCGCCGAACACCAGATGCGGCATCGACGTGCTGGTGGAGCAGGGGTTCCGGCCGCTACGGGGGAAGCGCGTCGCGCTCATGACCAATCACACCGGCCGGACACGCGGCGGAGCCTCGACGATCGACGTGCTGTTCCGCGCGCCGGACGTGAAGCTCGTGAAGCTGTTCAGCCCCGAGCATGGCATCCGCGGCCTGGTCGACGCGGCCGTGCCCGACAGCGTCGACGCGGCGACCGGCCTGCCAGTCATCAGCCTCTACGGCAAGACCCGCAAGCCGACGGTGAAGGCTCTCGAGGACGTGGACGTCATCGTGTTCGACGTCCAGGATATCGGCGCGCGGTTCTATACCTACATCTCGACGCTCGGCCTGGTGCTCGAGGCGGCGCGCGAGGCGAACAGGACCGTGATCGTGCTCGACCGGCCCAACGCGATCGGCGGGCGTGAGGTCGCGGGCCCGCTGCGCGACGACGAATTCGCCTCGTTCATCGCCTATCACCGATTGCCGGTGCGGCATGGGATGACCCTCGGCGAGCTGGCCCGGCTGTACAACGCCGAGCGGAAGATCGGCGCGTCGCTCGAGGTGATTGCCTGCACCGGCTGGTCGCGGGACGATCTCTTCGACCGGACCGGGCTGGTCTGGGTGAATCCGTCGCCCAACATGCGCAGTCTGACCGAGGCGCTCATCTACCCCGGCGTGGGGCTGCTCGAGGCGACCAACCTGGCCACCGGCCGCGGGACGGATACGCCCTTCGAGCGAGTGGGAGCGCCGTGGATCGACCCGCAGCCGTGGGCCGCCGCGCTGAATGCCGCGAAACTGCCGGGAACCCGGTTCATCCCGATCCACTTCACGCCCACGCAACGCCAGTACGCCGGCGCGCGTTGCGGCGGGGTGCTGATCCTGGTGACCGACTGGTCGCGGTTCGAACCGCTCCGGCTGGGCATCACGATGGCCGTGACGCTTCGGGCCCAGTATCCGCACGAGTGGAAGCCCGAGGGGTTGCTCCGCCTGCTCGCCGACCGGGCGACGTATGACGACATCCTCGCCGGCAAGTCGGTCGAGGTCATCATGGCCCGCTGGGCCCCGGAGCTGGAGGAGTTCCGCAAGGTCCGCGAGCGGTACTTGATCTACCGGTAGCTCAGCGCCGATCGGCGATGCCGCGGGCCGGTCGCCAGCGGTGGCGGGTCGTCGTGTCCGTCCGGCGAGGCGTAGTCGTTCTTGACCCAGTCGCGGAACCGCTCGGGCGTATGGGACAGGCCCTTCTCGGCGAGCCACGCGGCGTACTCACGCAGGGGCTCGTGCAGGTGCTCGGGGCCGCCGATCGGGACGTGCAGATGCCCGATCGTGAACGCGCCCTCGGCCTCCTCGGGCGGCACATTGCGCCGAACCATCAGGTAGATGGCCGATGCCAGCCCCGTGCGGTCGGCGCCACTCTTGCAGTGGATCAACAGTGGGTAGGGGCAGGATTGCAGGGTGTCGATCAGCACAAGGAGGTCGGCGCGGCCGGGTCGGCGCGTCGCGCTGAGCGGCAGGTCATAGAACGCGACGCCGGCGTCGCGCGCCGCCTTGACCTCGGCGCCATACCACCAGTCGGAATGTCCGCCGCCGCGGAGGTTGAGGAGCGCACGCAGATGGTACTCGCGGATCCAGCCCGGCAGGTTCGCCGTCGGCTGGGCCGAGCGGATGACCAGCCCGGGGTCGACGATGCCGAGGTTCCCCTGCAGCCAGGGGCGGCGGAGGACCCAGCCCGTCGAGCCGGCCAGGACGACCGTGAGCACCAGGGCCGTCCGCAGGATCAGCCGGCGTCGGTGGCGGGGCCGCGGCGCAGGGGCTCGGTCGCGGCCGAGGTCCGGTCTCGGGGTCGTGTCCGTTCGGTCGGGGACCAGGGTCGAGGCCGCGCGCATGAATCTCCTTTCGGCTGGATTCGCCGAGCAAACCAAAAAACCCGGCAACCGTCCAGTCCACCCGGATCGCCCGATTGCGGCGAAGGCCCGCTGGATACCATGAGATCATCGGCTGCCGGCCGCCGGGATCTGGAATGCCGGAAGATCCGGAACCCCCCCGAAACGGGCCCGGACCGCATCGGGCTGGCACCGGGAAGACCCGGAGCCGGCACTTGTTGCGTCGGGGAGTCGCCGGAAGGTGAGAGCGGCGCCGGCAGACCCGGCGCGCCGTCACACGGCCGCCTTGAACCCTGAACTGGCTCAGTTGCTCGAGGTAATTCCAGCGGACAGCGGGCCGGACCTGACACGCCGGTTCGCCGGCTGGCTCGCCGCCGAGAACGGTTGGCCCGACTCTCAAAAAGACGTTATCAGAAATAAGAGTTACAATGGCCGCATGATAACCTATTCAGCACTCCAGAGCGACCGTCGGGAGTTCCTGGCCCTCACGGGGCTCACACTCAAGGAATTCCGGCTCATGAGCCAAAATCGGTAACAGCCTTAATTCCCAGCATTGCTCGCAGGAAGCTCGTCGTCGCCTATTTGATATTATATGACCACTCGAACATGGCAACGTACTGGCTAA
>JAKAUH010000112.1 GCA_021818605.1 Planctomycetota bacterium | reverse complement strand
GCAGTTTCGCCGGCCGTCGCGATCCTGGTCCCGTCGTCGGTCACGAGGACGGGACGGCTGATGGCCTCGGTCTCCGCCACGACCGCGCACTCGGGGGCCAGGCTATCGCCGCATCCGGCCAGGCCACGACCAGGACCAGGACGATCGTGAGAACCCCGGACGTCCCCCTGACAGTCTGCGTCCTTCAATCATGCATCTGAATGCTGATCCTCCACGCGAACCAGGCCCCGCTGCATGGCGCGGTCTCCGGGGGCTTCACCGCCCCAGGGTCGGGGTTCTCTCCTCGTCGCCCGCTTCCCGGCCCCGGCGTGATGAAAATAGTCTCAACGCACCATCTTGAGTCTGTTGAAGACGATACGCCGAACTTCGACTCGTCGTGACACCCGGGCCGCCGACGCGGCTACCGGATTTCCTAACATGTCCGAATATCCGGAGTCAAAAGTCTAGATTGGGGACTCTCTCGAAATTGAACGGCTTACCGAGAGACTTCCCCACTCCCCGACTCGAACGTCCGCCGGATGGAAGCGAGGCGTTGCCTCCCGCAGAAGATGCACTTTCACTTTACGTCGTCGGTGTCGCATCGACAATGAGAACAAGAGTATTCTGGATTGAGATCCCTTGTCAGGCTGTGGGGTTTCCGTTAATCTACTGTATGATCCCGGTGAATGTGGTTGAGAATCCGGGATTGGGGGTTAAGCTTCTTTCTCAGACGGGCATCGCCGTCGGAATGACGCCGTCACAGAGACTTGTACCGCCTGGGTCGGCAAGGATGGAAGTCGATGATCCCATCCCCACGCGTCGCCGTGATGATTGAGACGTCCACCGTCTACGGGCGACAGTTGCTTCAGGGGATTACGCGCTATTTGCGGTCTCACCGCAACTGGTTGGTGTATCTGGAGCAGCGGGAGGTGGACACGGCCCTCCCTGCCTGGTTGCAGACATGGCGGGGGGATGGTGTGCTCTCGCGCTGGAGCGATCCTCGGGTCGCCGAATCGCTGATCGAACCGGGGCTGGCGGTTGTGGATGTGAGCGATCGCCGTCTGCCGTTCGGCCTGCCGCGGATCAACTCCGACGACTGCGCCATCGGGCGGCTGGCGGCCGAGCATCTGCTTGAGCGTGGCTGTCGATCATTCGCCTGCTGCGCGTTCTCGGGTGAGTTGTGGGCCACGCGGCGCACCGAGGCATTCCTCGCGGCGCTGGCCGAGGCCGGTCACACGGGGAACGTGTACGAATCGCCCTGGCTCGGGGCCGGGGTCCATGTGCGCGAGGACGAGCGGGCACGGATCGCTCGATGGCTGGAGCAACTTCCCCGGCCCGCCGGTGTGATGACCTCCAACGACATCCGCGGGATCGAGGTGCTAAACGCCTGTCAGACCCAGGGCTTGAAGGTCCCCGAGGAGATCGCGGTGATCGGTGTGGACGACGACTCGCTGCTCTGCGAGATCTGCAGCCCGCCCCTCTCCAGTGTCGTGCCCAACATCGAGCAGGTCGGCTACGAGGCGGCGGCGCTCCTTGACCGACTCATGGCTGGTGAGCAGGCCGGGTTCGAGGAGCGGTTCATCTCGCCCTCGGGGGTGACCACCCGGCGGTCCACCGACGTGCTCTCGGTCGGGGATCCTGAGTTCGCCCTCGCCGTTCGCTTCATCCGCGAGAACGCCTGCCGCGGGATCACCGTCCCCGACGTGCTCGATCATGTGGTGATCTCGCGGTCAACCCTGGAGCGGAAGTTCCGTTGCCACATCGGGCGCTCGCCGCAATCGGAGATCCGCGCCGTTCAGCTCGCCCGGGCCAGGCAGTTGCTGGTGGAGACCGACCACCCAATCCACCAGATCGCCGAGCTCGTCGGCTATGAGCACGTCGAGTATTTCAACGTCGTCTTCAAGCGCGAGATCGGCCAGACCCCCGGGCAATACCGCCGCCAGGTCCGGCCGCTCGACGGAGGGCGAGCCCCGCGCGAGAGGAGCCGCCTCGGCGAAGGCGCGGTTCCAAGATTCTAACTCATCAGGATTTCTCATGGTGCCGACTTGACGGCGATGGTTGGCGCGTCTACTGTCAGAGGAAGGTTGGCGAGACGCATCGTGATCGCCCGGACAAGAGTTGAGGCACCGGCTTCCCCGCTCGGGTTGGACGGGCCAGGCGTGAATCGATGACGGAGGCAACCTCTCGAACCGTGTGGGTTCGGATCTTTCACGAAGCTGAACTTCGTGGCCAACCAGAACGGCCGAAGAATCTGGAGAGACAAACGATGTCGGTGCAGCGCAGCCTCGGTGTGCGGTCGCAATGGCATGGCGTGACCTTGGTGGGGGTACTGGCTGGCGCGATGGCAGTCACGGGGTGCAATAGCGGCACACCGACGACCGGACAGACGAGGGCGGGCGGGGCCACACAGCCGCCAGTCTTGGCTCAGCCCGTCAAGAGAGGCAAGGTGGATGTCAGCTCGCGACGCCAGCACCAACTGCAAACGGGGCAAGCCCCCCCGGCAAAGTAGAGCCAACCCGAGCGCGGCGCCGACCATACCCTAGCGCTGGCAGATGATCACAACCGCGGCGCCACGGCGGTATCGGCGTGTCATCTGGTGTTCCAGCGATGGGACCATTGCTGGCTTTTCATGGCCCGGTCAGCCAGGCGAGAGAGCTTCTTCGGCAACGACTCACGTTCGCCCGAAGCTCAACAACCGCGGCACAGCGCCGGACCAAGCGAAGCCCGTTTGGCGTTCTGCCCGATCGCGTCCCGCGGAGCCAGAGCCCCAACCGGTGGCCGCCCCCGCCTCCCGCGATTCCGGCCAGGCGGCTTGACACCCGGCTGCCGAAACGGACATTGAGAGCATGGGAAGATTCCGGTCGGGTCGACCCAGACAGGAGGAATCCATGCGATTTCGATCGGTCATGGGGATCTCCGCGGTGGTGGCTTCCATCGTCATGGTGGGAGCCACCCGCGCGGGCGATCCCGTGGAGTCCGGCCTGAAGGCCGGCGACTTCGTGAGTCCATTCGACGTCGACGACGTCACCGGCCCGAACAGGGGCCGGACGCTCTGCTATCGCTGAGGGTACGGAGCGAGCCCGGTGGTCTGCGTCTTCGCGCGCAAGACCTCCGAGCCCTTGGCCAGTTTGGTCAAGCAGATCGACAGAAAGATCGGCGACAATCGCAAGCTCAAGAGCTTCGTTGTGATCTCCGGCGGCGAGCCGGACAAGATCAAGGACAAGCTCCGCAAGCTGGCGAAGGACAATCAGATCGAGCATGTCCCGCTGACGATGTACGGCGAGCCCGACGGGCCAGCCGAGTACGAGCTGTCGCGGAAGGCCGATGTCACGGTCATGATGTGGAAGAATCACAAGGTCAAGGTCAGCCGCGGCTTCAAGGGCGAGCTGACCGACAAGGACATCGAGGCCGTCACGGCCGATATCTCGAAGTTTCTCGGCGAGTGATCGCTCGCCGGGTTGTTTCGATGCGCACCCAGCTCGCTCCAGGCTGATTCGCCGGGAGCACCGTTCCCAACGCTTCACCACCGACCCGACCCGTCTTCCCTCGCGACCCGGGCTTGTGGCCCGGGTCGCGTCGTTTCGCCCCGATACCGAGCGCTCCTTCCTCCAACGAGGAATCCGCCTATTCAACGCCGGGGAATCCGTCCGTCAATGGATCCCGCGCAGGCCCAGTGCGACGGCCTCGGGGTTGGTCGCCAGCCGCATGGCCTCGGTGCCCGTGATCACCTGCTGGTTGTACAGGTCGATCAGGTGCTGGTCGAACCGCTGCATCCCCAGCTCGCGGGTGGCGATGAAGTCGCTCAGGTCGCCCAGCCGGTTCTCCTGGATGTACTTCGACGTCACCGGACCGCCGCGGAGGATCTCCATCGCTGGCCGGCGCCCGCCGTCCTTCGTCATCGCCAGCCGCTGGGAAATGACGGCCTGGAGCTGACTCGCCAGTTGCGACGTCGCGATTGCCCGCTCCTCGGGCGGCACCATCGCCAGAATCCGCTCGATCGTTTGCGAGGCGTTCGAGCTGTGCACCGTCGTGAACACCTGGTGCCCCGTGTCGGCCGCCCGCAGGGCCATCCGCATGGTCTCGCTGTCGCGCACCTCGCCGACGAGGATCACGTCGGGATCCTGTCGCAGCGCCTGACGCAGTCCCTGCTCGAACGACGGGGTATCCCGGCCCACCTCGAGCTGCGAGATCATCGCCTTCTGGTTGGTGTGGATGTACTCGATCGGGTCCTCGATCGTGATGATCTTGCACCGGAAAGCGTTGTTGATCAGGTCGACCATCGAGGCCAGCGTGGTCGTCTTGCCGCTGCCGGTCGTGCCGGTGACAAGCGTCAGCCCGCGCAGGGAGAGCGTGATATCGCGCAGGACGGCCGGTAGCTGCAATTCGTCCATCGTGCGGACCTGCAGCCGGACGACTCGCATGACCATCGCCGGCGTGCCGAGGTGGCTGTAGACGTTGCAGCGGAAGCGGCAGAGCTCCGGCACCGAGTGCGAGAAATCCAGCCCCTGGTACATCATCTCCCCGAGCGTCTCGGCGGTCACGCCCGGTCGGATCGTCGCGATGAACGCGCCCAGCTCCTCGCCGGTGACGGGCGGCGACTCGACGGTCCGGATCAGCCCGCCGATCCTGAGCAGCGGCGCGGCCCCGGACTGGAAGTGGATGTCCGACGCTCCCTGTTCCACCGCGAACCGGATGAAGGAATCGAATTTCATGCGAATGCCCCGGGATGGCGAAGAGGAAGGAAGGAAGTGGCGGCCGGCCGACGCGGTCCTTCAGCATAGAGCCATTGCGCTGGCGTGTCATCGGGTCAGGATCGGCGATGCGCCTCCGGCGCGACCGCGTCTTGCGAAGGGTCGGGCAATCCACCAGAATCCTCGCCGGTCTTTCGACGGAGGACAGATACCGCGGTTGGGATGGAATGATTCGGAGAACCTGCGACAAGATGCCGATTCTGTACCACGGTACGAGCCGAGTGTTTGCCAACGGGATGGCCGGTTCACCCCAGGCCGGCATGATCGACGTGAACCGTAGTCGCGGGGAATTTGGCCGGGGCTTCTACACGCAAAGCTCTGGCTCCAATGCCCTGCGTCGGGGATACTTGTTGTATGGCCACGGAGCCGCGCTGCTAACATTGAGGATCGACGACACCCGCTACCGGGCTCTGGCGACCAGACGACTGGATCTTCCCGGAGTCCGGAGGTTGAACCAGCTACTTCGACAGGCGGGTACCCAGGCCAGTTACACGACGGCTCATGACGTCATTGTCGGTCCGCTCGTCTCCGACCCTCGGATCGAACAGCAGAAGTTCCAGAGTTCCAGGGCCGAGGCCTTGTTGAATGGGCTGGACACCGAACGGATCGTGGGGCCTTGAATCGACACGGGGGAGCGAATGCGATTCGTCCACAGCCTCGCGACGGTGGAAGCAGGCGACCGTTGCGGGTGGTGTGCTCCAGTCGAACTCGGAGAGGACGCGTCTCATGACGTCCGGCTCGTGATCCCCGTGGAAGACCGCGCGGATGAAAGGTACCACTGCGAGATTGTCCGGATTGAGCCAACGGGTAGCCTTGTGCTTTCCTCCGATCTCCTCGCCCACGGAGTTGACTCTTTCCTGCTGCGCGTCGGCGATCGGGAACTCCACTTCTCAATCGATCCTTCGAGTCAGGGTCAGGTCCGGCTTCCGTACATCGGCCGCCTTTCGCATCCAGACTTCTCTCTGCCGCTCGTCGAGATTGTGTCCGAGGCTCCCGGGCAACTCGACGATCTGTGCGAACGAGAGAAGATCATCGTCGTGGGCTGCGATCCATTCACGCGGTATGCGGGGGCCGAGCCGTTGATACCTGGAGCGGCTCGTTGAGAACCGAGGAGACGTAACGCCACCATGGCCGAGCCTCGCTGCATTGATAGGACCGCCCTTCTGCCGCGACTGGAGCGCGCCGCCGACTTCGCCGCCAGGCAGGTGCGCGCGACGATCGAGCGCCATCCCGACTCTTTCCCGATCTACACCGTCGGGGGCCGCTGGGCGCATGGCGGCGAGCTCTGGACCGACTGGTGCGGCGGGTTCCACGCCGGGTTGATGTGGCTGCTGGGGCGTCGGACCGGCGACCCGTGGTGGCGGGCGGCAGCCGAGCACTATTCTCGCCTCCTCGAGCCTCGCCAGCACGACCGCGAGGTTCACGACCTGGGCTTCATCTTCCTCAACACCTATCTGCCCTGGTATCGGCTGACCGGCGACGAGCATCTGCGCCAGGTCCTGATCACGGCCGGGCGCACGCTGGCGTCGCGGTTCAACCCGCGAGGCCAATACCTCCGGTCGTTCCTGGCGCCGGAGAGCCTGTTCATCGACATCATGATGAACGTCCCGCTGATCTTCCGCGCCGCGCGCGAGGCCGGCGACCAGCGCCTCTTCGAGTTGGCCGCCGCGCACTGCCGCACGACCGAGCGGACCCTCGTCCGCCCCGACGGGTCGACAGCGCACGAGGGGCTGTTCAACCCGGACACCGGCGAGTTCCTGGGTCAGTCGACGCAGCAGGGCCTGCGGGCCGACTCGACCTGGACGCGCGGGCTGGCCTGGTCGCTCTACGGGTTCACGCGGGTCTTCTCGTCCACCGGCGGCCCGGCCGACCTCGCCGTCGCCCGCCGGAATGCCGACTGCTACCTTCGCCGGTGTCCCGACAGCCTGGTCCCGCCGTGGGACTTCGACGCACCCGAGAGTCCCGACCGGCCGGAGGACAGCTCGGCCGCGGCGATCGCCGCATCGGGTCTGTGTGACCTCGCCGCCACCTGCCGCCCGCTCGACCCGGCGGGCGCTGAGCGGTATCAGAACGCGGCGCTGACGATCCTTGACTCGCTCGCCTCGGACCGGTACATGGCCTGGTCGACGCCCGGCTGGGAGGGCGTGTTGAAGCACGGCGTGTACCACTTGCACAGGGGCCTGGGCGTCGACGAATCGGTGATGTGGGGTGAGTTCTTCTTCCTCGAAGCCGTCGGCAAGGTGCTGGGCTTTGCCGACGGGGCGAGCGGGTCGAACGGCACGCCGCCGGACGCCTGACGGATTTCACCCGAGGCCCTTGCACGGCCTTTCCTCCGGAGAGACGCATGCGCCCCGTCGAGAACACGAGCGAACGCCTGATCCTGGCGGCGCCCTCGCCGCTGTTCCGCCCGTTTTTTGCTGGGGGGCTGGGCCTGCTCGCTGTCGGGCTGGGACTCCTGATCGTTGCCGCGTCCGCCGATTCGCCCGCCGGTGCTGGCTGGTCGGCGGCGAAGCCCGCGGGACTCGGCGTCTTCCTGACGACCTTCGGCCTGTCTGTGGCGATCGTGCCCCTGATCGGTCGGTTCCCGTACCGCCGCGAGATCGTCGTCGACTGTCAGGCCCGCCAGGTGAGCCGGCGCGACCGTACGCTCGTTCGGCTGCGGCAGGACGCCTATCCCTTCCGCGCGATCCAGGCGGTCCGCGTCGACGAGGCGCGGTACCCCGACGGCGATCCCTATTACATCCTGGCATTCGAGGTCGACTCGGGCGCGGTGCTTACCCTCGAGCGGTTCACCGATCGCTCCGCCGCCGCCGAGGCCGCTCGATTG
>JAKAUH010000148.1 GCA_021818605.1 Planctomycetota bacterium | reverse complement strand
AGTAGGTCATCGTGCTACCGTTCTGGTGGAAGACCATCCAGAACACGATCACGATCCCGTAGATGACGACGAGGGCCGAGATCCGCTTCCACGTGGGGACCTGTTCCATGGTCGATTTCTCGGGAACGGGAAGCAGGTCCTCGGCCAGTTCGATGGGCCGGGCGTCCTCGACCGGCTCATGCCGCTCGGCCAGACGCAGCCAGCGGTAGCAGAACGCGAAGAGGACGGTGCCCAGCGCCATGCCAATCCCAGCGGCGAAGAATGCCGTGCGGAACCCGTACTTTTGCCGCAGGACCTCCGCCACGAGCGGCGCGGCGAAGGCGCCGACGTTGATGCCCATGTAAAAGATGTTGTAGGCCGAATCCCGCAACGGGCTTCCAGCCGGGTAGAGGTTGCCCACCATCGTCGAGATGTTCGGCTTGAAGAACCCGTTGCCGACATAGATCAGGGCCAGGGCGACGTAAAACAGGGCGATCGAGCCCGTGCCGAGCAAAAGGTAGCCCGCAACGAACACGGCCCCGCCGATCAGGATGCTGCGGCGATATCCGAGGAACCGGTCGGCGATCCACCCGCCGACGAACGGGGTGAGATAGACGAACATCAGGTTATTGGCCCAGAGCCGGGTGGCCTGTTCCTTGGTCCAGCCAAAGCCCTGTGTTTTGTCCTGGAGGTAGAGGGTCATGACCGCCAGGATGGTGTAGAAGCCATAGCGCTCCCACATCTCGGTGGCGAACAGGATATAAAGGCCCACAGGATGACGGTCAACGCCCGGTCGAGGCCCGGCGGACTCGACCTGAGATCCTGCGCTGGCGGTGGTCTGCGACATCGGAGCTACCTCATTCCTCGGCGATGAAGGAGGCTTCTGGCACCCTGGCGTCGCAACAGATTAATCGAACCCTCGCCAAATCCCAAGACCCCGGGCCTTCGATCCACCAGCCGAAGGAATCTGAACGAATTACTTCTGCCCGCGCTCCCGATCGGCCCTGAGCCGGCGCAACACGTCGGGCATGCAGGCCACGGGGCCGGGCTCGGAGAAGAGCAGGGGGGCGCGGATCAGCTCGGCGTGGTTGGCGTGGATCACGACGTGGTCGGCAACGCCATTGAGCCGGGTATGAGCGATCGAGACGGCACCGTCGCCGGTGCCGTCGGTCAGCTCGTCGAGCACGCCGGACAGGTCGGCCACGGCCGCCTGCGCCAGCCGGCCGAATAGGCCGGCGTTGCGATTGGTCAGGCCGAGCTGCGCCTCGATCCGCGCACGCGCCTCCGGAGTGAGGACACCCCGGTCGCCCGCGATGATGTGATAGGCCACGCCCTCGCGACGCGGGCGGCGATTCAGCTTCCTGAGGAAGGGACTTCCCGGCAGCATGTCCCGCGCGGCCTGGCCCGTCCCGTCGGCCAGGTGCAGCATCGCCCGCGATGTCTTCTTTTCGTTGATCGACTGGAGACCGTTTAAGAGCTGGACAAACGTCTGCACCCGCGCCAGGTTCGAGCCCTGGTTGACCGGCGCGACCAGGATCAGCGACGAGACGTCGCCCGCCCAGGTGGCGTCGTCCTCGACGAGCGACCGGGCCAGAAGCGCGCCCATCGAGTGGGCGAAGATCGCCCAGGGCTGGTGATCGCCCGTCTTCTTGCGGAACGCCGCCCAGTCGCGGGCGAACGCCGCGCACGACTGGGTGATCGGTTGATTGAACGGATAGTCATAGATCACGATCCCGTATCCGGCCTCCTCGAGCCAGGGGATCACGTAGACGAAGCCGCCGGAGGATGAATTGAGCCCGTGGACCATGCAGATCGTCGGCCGCGAGGGGTCGTTGGGGCGATACGACGACAGGGCGTGCATGCCGTAGTTCTCGCGGCGATTGGCGGCCTCGCGCGCGCGATCGGCCAGGTCACGCAGGCGTCTCGTCCATTCGGCCCGGCGCGCGGGCGACAGCACGCCCGTGTCGACCTTCAGGATCATCGCGCGCGGGCCGAAGGTGATCTCGACCTCGGGCCCCAGCGCCTCGGTGAGCAGGGCCCTCGTCAGGGCGCGTGAGAGCCCGCGGGTGGAGAGCGTCAACCCGGCCGGCGGCCGCTGGATCGCGATACCGCTAATGGTCGCGAGCCGCGCGACGATGTCCGCCACCGGCACGTCGCCCGCGGCGCCGAGCGGGACCTCGACCGTGCGAACGTCGTCCGCGCGAGCCCAACCTGGCACCAGCGCCGACACCGAAACCGACAGCACCAGGATGCCCGCCCAGGCGATCACGCGGCGATTCATGGGATTACGGCCTCCACGCGTCTCGAGGCCCGTCGTCCGTCGCGGGCCGCCTGCCATTCAGGCTGACGCAAAGCGTTGGGCATCGCAAGAGGAGATGGCCGGCGGGTTACGAGGATTGCCGTGCGATCCGGTGCCTGCTTGCTCGACCCGCGGAAATCGGCGAAGTTGGCCTTCTGCCCGGAACATCGCGGCGCGCCGGGACGAGACACTCGGGACGGGGGAAGATCGCGCGCCACCGCGAGGCAGGTGAGCTACACCGACATGGCTGACGCACCGCTACTGCTCCGTATCCTCATCATCGGCGCCCATCCGGACGACGCGGACATCAAGGCGGGAGGGACCGCAACCCGCTGGTGTGCCGGCGGCCACGTGGTCCGCCTGGTGAGCCTGACCGACGGCCGCGCCGGCCATCATGCGATGCCGGGGCCCGAGCTCGTGAAACGTCGACGGGACGAGGCCAGGGCGGCCGCGGCGGTCATCGGGGCGACCTACGACGTCCTCGACCACCCTGACGGCGAGCTCGACGACCGGCTGGAGAATCGCCGCGAGGTGATCCGGCTGATCCGGTCGGCCCGCCCCGACCTGATCATCACCCATCGGTCGAACGACTATCACCCGGATCACCGCTTCACCGGGCTCCTGGTGCAGGATGCGTCGTACCTGCTGACGGTCCCCTCGATCTGCCCCGAGGTGCCGCATCTGGACGCCTGCCCGGTGATCCTGCACTTCTCGGACGCGTTCACCCGCCCCTGCAGGTTCGAGCCGCACGTCGTGGTCGACATCGACGACGTCTTCGGCCGCCTGGTCGACATGCTGCACCGGCACGAGTCGCAGTTTTTCGAGTGGCTGCCATACAACGCGGGCCATCCCGAGCAGGTGCCGCAGGGGGACGACGACCGCCGGGCCTGGCTCGCCAGCCGGATGCGCGAGCGGATCCAGCCCCTGGCCGACCGATATCGCGACGCGGTGGTGCAGACCTACGGCGAGGAACGAGGTGCGAAGGTCCGGCTGATCGAGGCGTTCGAGGTATCCGAGTACGGCGCACCGCTCGATGCCGCGGCCCGGTCTCGACTGTTTCCGTTCCTGCCGCCCGATTCGCGGGCGACCTCGCCGGTTGCCCGGAAGCGGTGGGTCGACATGCCCGAAGAGGGATAGGGCGCCCGGCGCGGGCCGGGATCTCGATCGGGTCGAAATGGTCCGATACCCGCGGAAGGGGAGTGATACGAGATGAGAGCCGGAGCCTCCACGCGACGCAACTTCCTTCAGGCAGCTGCAACGACAGGGGCGCTGACGTCGGGCGCGCACGGCCTCCATGCGGCCGGCAGCGATGCGATCCGCGTGGGGTTGATCGGCTGCGGCGACCGCGGCACCGGCGCCGCCGCGCAGGCGCTTGCGGCCGACCCGGGCGCCCGGCTGGTGGCGATGGCCGATGCGTTCGAGGACCGGCTGACGAACAGCCTGGAGATGCTCGGTACGAACGAGGCGATCAGGTCGAAGGTCGACGTCGCGCCCGCGCGGAGGTTCGTCGGCTTCGACACCTACCGCGAGCTGCTGGCGAGCGGCGTGGACGTCGTGCTGCTGTGCACCCCGCCCCACTTCCGGCCGATTCACCTGCGGGCGGCGGTCGAGGCCGGCAAGCACGTTTTCGCCGAGAAGCCGGTCGCCGTGGATGCCCCCGGGGTCCGCTCGGTCATCGAGTCGTGCCGACTCGCCGCGAGCCGGGGCCTCTCGATCGTCTCGGGCCTCTGCCTGCGCTACGACGACGGTTTCCGCCAGACGGTCCGTCGCATCCACGACGGGGCCGTCGGAGGCGTGGCGACCCTTCTGGCCAACGACTATCGGGGCGGCCGGTGGGCCAAACCCCGGCAGCCGGGCTGGACCGAGATGCATTACCAGATGCGCAACTGGTACAACTTCACCTGGCTCTCGGGGGATTTCAACGTCGAGCAGCACGTCCACTTCCTCGACGTCTGCGCGTGGATCATGAAGGAGCAGTATCCCGAGAAGGCCGTCGGCATGGGCGGACGCCAGGTCCTCACGGGCCCGGAGTACGGGCAGATCTACGACCATTTCTCGGTGGTGTACGAGTATGCCGACGGTATCCGTCTGGTGAGCAACTGCCGCCAGCAGCCGCTGTGCAAGAACGACCTCAGCGTCCGGGTCCTCGGCACGAAGGGCCGGGCGGAGCTGGTCGAGCGCCGCGGCGGCCTACGGGTCCGGTCGGCCAGCGGCGAGTGGGTCTACCAGAACCGACAGTCCCGGAACATGTACCAGGTGGAGCACGACGAGCTGTTCGCCTCGATCCGCGGCGGCAAGCCGATCAACAACGGCGAATACATGGCACGGAGCACGCTGCTGGCGATCATGGGTCGGATGGCCGCCTATACCGGCCGTGAGATCACCTGGCAAATGGCGATGGATTCGAAACAAGCCCTCGATCCCTCGGCGTATGCCTGGGACGCCCGCCCGCCCGCCGCCGTGGTCGCGGTCCCTGGGCAGACCCGCTTCCTCTAGGCTCGCCGATCGACCCAATCAGGAGGCACGATGAACCGCAAATCCGACGCCCAGGGCCCGCGATCGCTGGATCGCCGCGAGTGGATCCGGAGCTCGGCGGCCAGGCTGCTCGGCCTGTCGACGGCGGCCGCGCTTCCGCCGGCCGCCCGGCCGGGGCCGGAGGGTCCGCCATCGCCCGGGCCCGGCCAGCCCACGCGATTCCAGATCGCCTGCATGACCTTGCCGTATTCGCCGTTCCCGCTCGAGCGGGCGCTGCGAGGGATCCAGTCGGCCGGCTATCGATATGTCGCGTGGGGGACGACGCACCGCGACGGGGCGAGCAACGTGCCCGTCGTCGCGGCGGACGCGCCGCCGGAGCGGGCGCGCGAGCTGGGCCGCAGGTGCCGCGACCTGGGCCTCGAGCCCTTGATGATGTTCTCGATGGTTTACCCCGAGGCGGCCGACGCCCCCGAGGTCTTTCGCTCGAGAATCCGCCAGGCCGAGGCCGCCGGTCTGCGGCACGTCCTCACGTTCGGCCACACCCGGGGCGCCGACCGCATGGTCTGGGTCGATCGCTTCAAGAAGCTCGGCCCGATGGCGCGCGACCACGGCGTGATGATCGTGATCAAGCAGCACGGCGGCGAGACGGGCACCGGAGCCGCCTGCGCGGCGATCGTCCGCGACGTCGACGACGAGGGCGTGCGGGTGAACTACGATGCCGGCAACGTGATGGATTATCTGAACGTCGACCCGATCCCCGACCTGCGCGGCTGCGCCGAGCTGGTCCGAAGCTTCTGCATCAAGGACCACCGCAACGTGCCGAAGGACGAGGATTGCGGGCCGGGCCTGGGCGAGATCGACCATTATCGCCTGCTCCAGCCCGTGGCGTTCACCGGGCGTGACATGCCGCTCTGCTGCGAAAACATCTTCGCCCCGCTGTTGACGAGGCCGGCGGACCCGGACGCGATCGACGCGATGGCCCGCCGCGCCCGCGAGTTCCTCGAGCTCGTCACAACCGGGCTGCAACGAGCGTAGGAGACGGGACGAGCTCGCCGTACCATCCCCGACCGGACTCCTGGATGCTCAAGAGTCTTTTGCGATTGTGGCTGGCCGTATCCCTGATCATGCTGGCGTCGGCCGCCCTGCTGCTGATGGACAGCAAACCCCCGCGCGGGAATTTCGAACCAGCCGGCGCGGGATCGGATCGCGCGGCGAAGGTCCGCTCGGTCGCGCTGTTCCAGAACATCTCGCAGGCGACGATCGACGAAGGGGCCCGAGGCGTGCTGGCCGGGCTGGCCGAGGCCGGCTATGAAGAAGGGACGACGCTACGGGTGCATCGGTATCGCGCCGAGGGGGACACGGCGACGTCGCACATGATGGCCCGGGCGATCGTCGGCGGGGATGACGAGCTGATCGTCACGTTGTCGACGCCCAGCCTCCAGGCGGTGGCCGGCGCGAACCGCGAAACGCGGCTTCCTCATGTCTTCGGCATGGTGAGCGACCCCGTGGGCGCCGGGGTGGGGATCGCGGCGGATGACCCGATGAAGCATCCGCCGTACCTGGTCGGCCTGGGGACGATGCAGCCCGTGGCCGAGACCTTCCGGATGGCCCGGCGGCTGTCGCCGAAACTGGCGAAGGTCGGAGTCGCGTGGAACCCTTCCGAGTCGAACTCGGAGGCCAGCATGCGGCTCGCCCGCGGGGTCTGCAAGCAGCTGGGGATCACGCTGATCGAGGCGAGCGTCGACAGCTCGGCCGTGGTGCGCGAGGCGGTCGCGTCGCTCGTGGGGCAGGGGGCCGAGGCCATCTGGGTCGGCGGCGACAACACCGTGCTCTCCTCTGGGCAAGTCGATCGGCCGCCTGGCCGGCCGCGTGCTCGACGGCGAGTCCTCCTCGGCCATGCCGATCCGGTACGAGGTCCCGCCCGAACTCTGGATCAACCGCGCCGCGATGGCGACGCTCGCCGGGGGATGGAGCGTCCCGCCCGAGGTTGAGGCGCAGGCCGACGTCGTGGTGGAGCAGGGGGGCCGGTTCGTCGTCACGCGCGGCAAGAGGAGAAGCCGAGTGCGGTGCATCCGTCGCGGACGTGGAAAATCGGCCTGGCGTGCTACAGTGAGTCGCCCGTTCTGGAGGAGCTGGTGGCCGGGGTCCGGCGGTCGCTCCGCGAGTCGGGCCTGGTGAGGGGCAGGACTATCGAGCTGGTCAGCCTGCCGGTGGTCGGGGTGCTCGTCGCGGTCCTCGGGGGATTGCTCCGCCTGTTCCTCGCCACGGGCCTGGGGACCGCGATGCGGGCGACTGGCGACAATCCCCGGATGATCCGCGCGATGGGCGTCGACGTGGGCCTGATGATCGTGCTGGGGCTGATGATGTCCAACGCGCTGGTGGCGCTCTCGGGCGCGATCCTGGCCCAGTTCCAGGGCTATTCCGACATCCAGGTGGGGAGCGGGATGATCGTCACGGGCCTGGCGAGCGTGATCCTGGGCCAGGCGATGGTCGGCCACGGCGGGCTGGGGCTGTCGATCACCGGCGCGGTCCTGGGATCGCTGCTGTTCCGGCTGATGGTCGCCGTGGCATTGAGCGTGAAGCTTCCCCCGGACGGTCGGACGCTTCCCGCGACCGACCTGAAGCTCATCACGGCCGTCTTCGTGCTCGCGTCGCTGGTGCTGCCGCAAATCTTCGCCGGGCGGACCTGGTTCCGGCCGCGACCTCGGCCCCAGAAGACCGGAGGGGCGTGATCATGGGATTGCTCGAGTTGCGTGGCGTCTTCAAGACGTTCAACCCGGGGACGCCGGATGAGGTCCGCGCGCTGC
>JAKAUH010000704.1 GCA_021818605.1 Planctomycetota bacterium | reverse complement strand
CCGTGACGACCGAGGAGCGAGACGGGATGCACGCCCTCTACCGGCAGGGCGGCCGGGAGCGACGGATGGCGCCTCATATCGTTTACCAGGAAGCTTCATGCCCCCACCGTGATTGCGATCAGCCGATGCAGGCGATCGACTTTCGCCTGGAGGACCATGGGCGGGCGGTCCACGATCCCCTGGTCCGGGCGTGGTGGAACGACATCGGATTCGCGGGCCGCTGCCCGCGCTGCGGAGGCTGGATCCATTTCACCATCCGCGGCAAGCGGGCCATCACGCCCGAGGAATCCGCCGAGTATCCCCAGTTGCCGGACGACTGGCACGCCAGGGCGACGATTCTCTGAGATTTGCCGGCTGGGTTCGCTCCCCGACCCGCCTGCTGCACGGTTCCTCTTGATCGTCCCCGCTCCGTCGATGAGAGTGTAGGTTAGGTGCAATACCGTCCCAGGATTCAGGTCGAGGGGGCGCGATTCATGCAGCTCTCGGGGTTGATCGAACCGTTGCCCGGTGAAGGCTACCGGGCGACCGGAGGACAGCCGTTCTCGCTGGTCGCCGAGGGAGCGACCCGCGACGATGCGCTGCGCAATTTACGCTCGCTCATCGAGGACCGAGTCTCGGCTGGTGCCGAGATTGTAACCCTGGACATCCCCGCGCCCGGGCATCCGTGGCTCCCCTTCGCGGGCATGCTCCGGGATGATCCCCTGGTCGAGGAATGGAAGCAGGCCATGGCCGAATCGCGACGCCAGGGAGACGCCGAGGCCGATCCAGGTCAGCCATGACGCATTAATCACGTCGAAAAGAGTGTGATCCCTCTCATTCACCCCCCAGCGCCCGGTGAATAAACTGCACGACGATCGAGCCCTCGCCGACGGCCGAGGCCACGCGCTTCACCGAGCCGCTGCGCACGTCGCCGACGGCATACACCCGCGGCAGGCTGCTCTCAAACAGCGTGGGGCGATACCCGGGCCGCGTCGACAGTTCCTCGGGCAATAGCTCGGGGCCGGTCTTGACGAAGGCCTTGCCGTCCAGGGCCACGGTGCCGCGCAGCCAGCCGGTGCACGGCATGGCTCCCAGAAACAGGAAGACCCAAGGCGCCTCGAGTCGCACCGTCTCGCCTCGTCCCCTGTCCCGGTACTCGACCGCGCTGAGCCGGCCATTCTCGCCGAAGAGCCGGGTGATCTCGGAGCGCGGGTGCAACTCGATGTTCGGGGTCTCCTCGATCCGGCGAATCAAATAGCGCGACATGGTCTCGGCGAGGCCGTCGCGGCGGACGAGGATGTGCACCTTGCTGGCGTGCCGCGAGAGATGCACCGCGCCCTGGCCGGCTGAATTCCCGCCCCCGACGACGACCACCTCGCAGTCGCGGCACAGCTCGGCCTCCATCGCGGTCGCGCCGTAATACACGCCGCAGTTCTCGTAGCGATCGATTTCGTCCACGTCCAGCCGCTGATACCTCGCCCCGGTGGCGATCACCACCGCGCGGCCGCGGACGCGACGGCCGTCCTCCAGACGGATCGTGTAGGTCTCGCCGTCCGGCTCGAGCCCGACGGCCTGGAGCGGGTTGGCCATCCTCGTGCCGAACTTCTCCGCCTGCGTGATCGCCCGCTGCGCCAGGTCGTGGCCCGAAATGCCCGTGGGGAAGCCCAGATAGTTCTCGATCTTCGAGCTGGTCGCCGCCTGGCCGCCGGGCGAGCCGCTGTCGATCGCCATCACCGACAGGCCCTCCGACGACGCATACACCGACGCCGCCAGCCCGGCCGGACCGGCGCCCACCACCACGACGTCGCACACCTCCTCCTCGTTGATCCGGTCAAAGCCCAGGTGGCGCGCGAGACACGCATCCTGGGGATTCCGTACCACCACCTGACCCCGGCCGCAGACGATGATCGGCGTCTCGTCGACCCGGACGCCCAACGTCTCCAGCAGGGCGCCGGCCCCCTCGTCCTTCTCGACGTCGATGAATGTGTGCGGCTGGTTGTTCCGCGTCAGGAACGAGCGAATCCGGTGCGTGTCGGGGTTGAACCGCGAGCCGATCACCCGCGCCGCACCGTATCCCCCCGCGATCAGGGCCGAACGCCGCTCGAGGAACGTGCGGAGGAACAAATCCGAGAGCTCCGAGTCCTCGACGATGAGACTGTGGAACCGATCCGGCGGGATCCGCAGTACCTCCCCATCCTCGCTCGCGTACGCCTGCACGACCGCGGCGCGGCCCGAGAGCGTCGACGGATCCCCGAGGAACTGCATCGGGCCCTGCGTGATCACGGGCTGCATCCCGTCGGCGCTCGACTGGCGGATCTCGATCTCGCCCGACAGCACCACGAAGAAATCGATGTTCTTCTGCCCCTCCTCGAACAGAATGGTTCCCCGCTCGATCGACTCGCGCTGGCCGAACGGCTCCAGCCGCGCGACCTGCTCGGGGGAAAGCGCCGGCGAGATCCGGGAGGAGGTTTCCGCGTTGCGGCTCATGGCTTCTCTCCTTCGCTGCTGGAACCGGGTGCCGCCGCGCCGGGGAGCGCCGCCGGCATCCCCTCGCCGGGATTCTGGACATTTGATCAGACAGGGGTCTTCCGCCGGCCCAGGTTCGACATTATGATCGTTGGGCGATCGGGAGGACAGGCCGGCTGGGGGCGCGAGACGATGGACCGACGCGCCGCCGGGCTGCGCTTCCTCTCGGCGGGAGCCCGTGTCATGGCCCATCGCGACGATAACCGGACCGCGAGCGACCTGCTGCTGGCGATGATCGCGCTGGAGCGTGGCTGGGTCGACGGCCGCCGGCTGCGGGAGGCGTTCGAGGCGTGGAAGCTGTCGCCGGAGCTCACGATGGCCGAGATCCTCGCGAGCCAGGGCGCCGTCGATTCCCGCGGGCGCGTGCTGCTCGATGCCCTGGTCGACGAGCATCGGTCACGCGACGGTGATGATGGAGGGCGGCCCGATGCCCGTGCCGTCGCGGAGCCGATGGCCGAGACGGTCGCCTATCAGGGACCGCCGCGGCCGCGGCCGGTCCAGGTCGACGGGGCGATCCTGCCGGCCGGCCACCCCGGATTTCACGACCGCTTCCAGATCGTCCGTCTCCATGCTCGTGGCGGGCTGGGCGAGGTGTTTGTGGCCGTCGATCCCGAGCTGGAGCGTCGCGTCGCGCTCAAGGAGCTGCGGGACCACCACGCGCACGACCCAATGAGCCAGGCGCGGTTCCTGCTGGAGGCGCGCCTGACCGGCCGGCTGGAGCATCCGGGCATCGTGCCGGTGTACGGACTGGGCCGGTATCCGGACGGTCGGCCGTACTACGCGATGCGGTTCATCGAGGGCGAGACGCTCGGCCGCGCGATCGACCGGTTCCACCGTGGCGAGGATGCCCCGGGCGACTCGGCCCGGCGCGAGATCGCCTTCCGCCGCCTGCTCCGCAGCCTGATCGACGCCTGCAACGCCGTGGCCTACGCGCACAGCCGGGGCGTCGTCCACCGCGACCTCAAGCCCGAGAACATCATGCTCGGCCGCTTCGGCGAGACGCTGGTCGTCGACTGGGGGCTGGCCAAGATGTCGGCCGACGGCCGGGATCACGCCGCGGACCCACAAGCCGGCCCCGCGATCTCGGATGATTCGCCGTACATGACGCGCCCCGGCTCGGCGCTGGGGACGCCGCACTACATGAGCCCCGAGCAGGCCGCCGGCGAGCTGGAGCGCGTCGGACCGGCGAGCGACGTGTACAGCCTGGGGGCGACGCTGTATTGCCTGCTCGTCGGTCACGGGCCGTTTGTCGACGGCGAGATCGGCGATCTGCTCCAGCGGGTGCGCCGCGGGATCTTCCCGGCGCCCCGGCGGCTCCGTCGCACGATCGCCCCGGCGCTCGAGGCGACCTGCCTGAAGGCCATGGCGCTCGATCCGTCGCAGCGGCATCCCTCGCCAACAGCGATGGCCGAGGAAATCGAGGCCTGGCTGGCGGACGTCCGCTACCGCGCCGAGCAGGATCGGGCGATGGCCGAGGTGAAGCGGTCGCTGGCCCGGCTGGCAGTCGAGCGCGCCGGGCGTTTGCTCGAGCGCGGGATGGTCGGCGAGGGGATGCTGTGGCTGGCCCGCGCCCTGGAAAACCTCCCGCCCGACTCGCCGGGACTCGACCGCGCCGTGCGTGCCAGCCTGGGCGGCTGGCACGCCGGTCCCCGGCCGGTCGAAAGATCGCTGGCGCACCGCCTGCCGGTCCGCGCCGTCGCCTTCAGCCCCGACGGCCGGCTCCTGATCGCCGCCTGCGACGACGGCACCGCGCAGCTCTGGGACGTCGCCACCGGCGTGCGGCTCGCATCGCCGCTGACCGGGCACGAGGGCCGCGTGCGCACCGTCGCCTTCAGCCCGGATGGCCGGCTCGCGGCGACCGCCGGCGTCGACGGCACCATTCGGATCTGGGACGCCGTGACCGGGGCCTTTGTCGGCGGCGCGGTCCGTTACGATGCCCCGGCCCTGGCGGTCCGCTTCAGTCCCGACGGCGAGCGGCTGGCTGTCGCGGGTGCCGACGGCGCGGTCCGGCTGATCGATGTGGCGTCCGGGGCCCGACTGGGCGAGTGGACATCGACCGCGGCGCCCGTCGTCTCGCTGGCGTTCGGTCCCGACGGCCGAGCTCTCATCGGCGGCTCCCGGGACGGCCGGGCCTGGGTCTGGAATGCCGAGGACGGTACGATGCTCGCCGAGTTGGCCCACGCCGCCGGTGCTGGTGCTGGTGCTGGTTCTGGTGCCGTCGGCTCGGCCCCGCTGGCCGAGCTGCCGGGCGTGGCGCTCGGTCCCGACGGCCGCACGGCCGCCTCGGCGGGCGCTGATGGCTCGGCGCGGCTGTGGGACCTCGCCGCCGGCCGATCGATCGGCGAGCCAATGACGCACCGCGGGCCGGTGGATGCCCTGGCGTTCCACCCCGAGGGAACCCTGATCGCCACGGCCTGCCGGGACGGCACCGCGCGGCTCTGGGACGCCGCCACCGGGCTGGCGATCGGGCCGCCGCTGGAACATCGGGGCGCCGTGCACGCCGTCGTCTTCAGCCCCGACGGCCGCCGCCTGGCGACGGCCTGCTCCGACGGCCAGGCGCGGTGCTGGCGCGTGCCGCCGCCCGTTTCCGGCGACCCCGAGCGGGTGGCGTGCTGGGTCCGCGTCCAGACCGAACGCGAGATCGACGAGGCGGACTCCGTCCGCACGATCGACCCGGCCGTGCTCTGGGAGCTGCGCCGACGCCTCCAGGAGCTGGGCGGTCCACCCGTCCGCGCGATCGCCCACACCGGTGACCGCACGCCAACGATCCGCACCGGGGCGTCGCGAGGAGAACAACCATGAGCGCGAGTTCGCCGTCATCCGAGACGCCGGCGCGCCAGCCATCGTCCTGGTATCAGCCAAGGATCTGGCACTACCTGCTGCTGGTCGTCTTCGTGGCGCTGGCGATCCTGGACATTCAGGCCCACCGGGTGCGCGAACCGTTGCTTTTCACGCTGGCCCTCGCGGGCTTTGTGGCGTACGCGCTAATCGGCTGGCTCGGCTGGTGGACCGCCCGCCGCAGGCTGGAGGTGCGCCTCGGCCCGGTGCGAGCCGTCGCGATCTACGCAATCGCGATGGGCGTGCTGTTCCTGTCGGCGACGGTGATCTACCTGGTCATCGAGTACGCCTATCGCAATCGATGAAGGGCGAGCGGGAGACGAGTCACCGGCCGGGTCCGGGACGCCGGGGTTCGGACCGCCCGGTCCGAACCGGTCCCGAAGCAGGTCAGGCTTTCCAGCCCGACACCGGCCGAGCCGAGCTGGAGCGGATCAACTCGGCCCGGCCCGAAGTTAGGTCAGGCGTTCCCGCCTGACACCGTCCGACCGGATCGAACCGGGACCGCGTCAGGCTCAGTAGTTCCCAAATCGATCCGCGCGAGGCGATCCAGCGCGGCATCGCACACCGGAGTCCCGCGTCGAGGAGTCCCGCGTCGAGGTGGCCGGGGTGCGCGAAAGGCTCGAGCGCGAATACCGCGAGACCGGGGCGCCCAGGCGTACCGGCGACGGGTCACCGATGGGTGAGCTGGTCGAGTTCCGCCGCTCTATCATGGCCCTGCGCCGTAAGCGTGAGCGCGAGGGCCTCGGGCTTTCCCTGTCCGACGTGGCCGATCAGGCCGGGACCGACAATCGGGGCCTGAGCCGCCTGGCGAAGGGCCAGCAGCTCAACCCCACGGTGAATACCCTGGCCCCTTGGACGCCCGCCCTCGGCAAGTCGATTGCCTGGGGGATTGTCGAAGCGGAAGATCGTTGAAGCGCGACCGCGAAATGGGTGTCGGTCCGTCGTTTCCCCTCCCGCCCGACCGCTGGCGTGGCCCGATCGGAACCCGAAACCGGCCGGAATCGGTGTCGGCCGATTTGCAAAGCTTCAGATCCTGATGACAACGTGTGAGACGATCCGGAACCGACCCAACACGTGGCGAGATTACTGCTGCCCCTGCTTCTTGATCGGATCCGTGAAGAACGGGTTCTGCTGTGGGTTCTTCCTGGGCGTCACGGAGTCGCGTACCTTCATGGCCGACGAATGGTTACCGCCCTGCCTGATCTCGCGCGCCGAGGGATAGAAGGCAACCGACCGGCCCGCCATGTCCGTCCGGCCTGTCTCGTCCACACCCGTCCTCGCGGCCGCATGCCGGCTGCCGCCCGACCCCGACCGGGCCGAACCGCCCCCGATGTACGCCGGGATCGGTGGCGGAGGCGGGAGGCGTCGCGACAGCCTACCGCTACGGGAGCTCGACCTCGTCCCATACGGCGACGGTGCGGGCGGGATTCGCCGGGACGATGTGTGCGCCCTGTGGGCCGACAGCCATCGCGCCGTCGCCGACGTTCCCGACGCCGACCGGGACGGGGCCGTCGCCGTGGTCCGCCTGCTCGGCGACTGGGCCTGAGCCATCGCGGATGATGCCGAGGCGAACGCGACGAGTGCCGTCACCGCGAGGATTCTGCGAATGTTCATGGGCGTACACCATCGGAAAAACAGGACCAATCCGGATCCGGGATCCCTCATCCCGTGCCGCGACCGACCGCGGCCCGAGCCAGCGTCCGTGCGAACTCTTCCATCTTCCGTCACCAGCCCGCCGAGTTCAACCCTTCTGGGCAGAATGGCATGCATGGCGTGCCGCTCTGTTGCGGCAGATCAACACGACGCGGCCGTGCGGCTTTCAGTTTTCGGTTTTCAGTTTTCAGTCTCTGTGCGGGGTCCAGGGTTCCTTGGTCTTCGCTCTCTGCCCTTTCGGTCTCCGGTCTCGCGTCGCGATCCCGCCTTCGAGCGTCCGGTGGAAAAAGCGGGAACACGCGGCGGGCCTTGCGGCAGTATGTGGGTGTAAGCTGAGGCGAGATCGAGGGCCGTGGAGGCTGAGGGATGGCCGGTCAACAACTTGCGGTGATGCGGTCGATCGGGCAGCTCTTTTGCGCCGGGCCGGTGGCGGGCCTGGACGAGAGGGAGCTGCTCGAGCGGTTCGCGGCCGCGCGCGACGAGGCGGCGTTCGCCGCGCTGGTAAGCCTGCACGGCCCGATGGTGCTGGCCGTCTGCCGCCGGATGCTCCACGACGAGCACGACGTCGAGGAC
>JAKAUH010000200.1 GCA_021818605.1 Planctomycetota bacterium | reverse complement strand
AGGGATCACCATGGTTCGCACACACGATCGCCACAGGAATGGTCGTTCGAGCCGATTCGCGCTCGAGCCGCTCGAGGAGCGGGTCGAGCTGTCGGGGGTCGGCGTGGCCGCACACTACTCGGCCGCGATCGACCGGCTCAACAGCACCTTCGAATCGCGGGTCGAGCGGATCGACACGCACATCCAGCACCGGGCCGCGCAGCTCGATAATCAGTACGCGGCGGCGCTGAACCATCAGGCCGCCCGGATCGCGAGCGGCCATACGCGGGCGGCCCATGCGGGCCTGGCGCATGCGACGGCCCGGATCGACCGCTCGTACACCGCGCTCGCGCGGAACGTCAACCACAGCGTTCACGCCCTCACGCGGCAGGTCAACCACCAGGCCGCCCACCTTGGCGCCCGAGCCATCCGGTCCGAGCCCGCCGTCGCCGACGTGGCCGAGGCCGTCGTGCTCCAGTTCCGCAGCGGGACGACGGCCCTGGGCAACGACCTCAGGAGCGAGGCGCAGGCGCTGCGGGCGACGGCACGAGCCAGCGCCGGCCCGGTCGGCACTCGGGTTGCCCAGGAGCGAGCCGCCGGTCCCTCGGCGCCGGCGCTCGCGCAGGCGGATGCATTCCGCCTGTCGGCCACGATCGGGTCGAGAGCGGCCGTCGACCAGAGCCACTTCGACGCCGCGCTGGCCTCGTACGACCAGTCGTTCGGCACCTTGCAATCCAAAATGGCGGCGCTGCCGCCCGGCCCCGTCGCGAGGGCTCATCCCGCCCCCGTCCTGCGTCCCGGAACGGCCCTCGTGGCCTTCCGCGGGGCGGGCCTGTTGTCTCCACCCATCAATGGCCTCGGAACCGGGACGGTCACGTTCACCGGCATGCCCGGAGCCGACGCGACCTCGGGCACCGGCAGCGGGCGAGGCAATGGCGTCGAGGCGACCGGCGGCGTCGGCCTGAACCCCGGCTCCGGCACCCAGACCATCACCGGCATTGGGACCGGAACCACCGGCGTTGGCGCGACGATCACCGCCAGCCACAGCGGCTACCGCACGGTCGGCTTCATCGTGGAAGGGCTCGCACCCGACGGCTCCGGCGGCTACGAACCCTCCCCAACCCTCATCCCTGCCGACATCTGACCAGCCGGAGGAGCCGAGGCCAGGGGGTGGAGCGCGAAGGACAGACCTTGGTCTTCGCTCTCCGCCCTTCGGTCCTGGTCTGCGATCGAGTCTGTCGCACGGAAATCGGACCGGGGAACTGGCCCTGAAACGGCCGAACAGACAGCACCCGGCACTCGAGCTGCCCGGCTGGGAAGCCTCCGCACGGCCTCACGACCTCCGAAAACGATGGACCGTGATCCGCCTCGCCGTGAGGAAGCCGCCAATCGCGAGAATCGCCGTGATCGCCATCACGGCGGTGCTGGGCTCGGGCGTGGACAGGCCCCCGGCGACATGAATCGCCACGTCAGCACCCGGGCGGATATCCACCGAATTGCCTGACGGGTCAAAGGCGTCGACGAACCCGCCCTCGTTCGGATCGAGCGAGATGGCGCCGGAGCCACTCGCATTCGGCTGGACGATCACCTGGAACCTGAAGAAGATTCCGTTCTGCGTGATCGGAAGCGGGCTAGTAAGCGTGCTGACGTCGATCGAATAGGTGGCGTCGGCGAGTCCAGGGTCGCTGGCCGTCATGAGCGCGCTCGGGTCCGCCGGCACGATCGAGCCGACCGAGAGAGACGTGGGCGTCCCGAGGAGTGTGCCATCGAAGACCACGGTCGCCCCGAGAGTGCCGAGCGTCTGCCCATGGGCGGTGTCGAGGCCCGAAAGGCTCACGTCGAACGTGATCGTCTGCCCCGGCAGGAGGTTGGAGAGGTCGGCCGTCGAGCCTGGGTCCTCGGCGACGGTCAGCACAAGCTCCGCGGCGGAAGGACGGGCCGTCATCACCATGGCGATCGCCACAAGGCTTATCCGGACGAGCCAGTGCATTTTCGAGACTCCCTTTCTTCCAGTTTCGATGACCGTGGGGTGACTCGCCGGTGCTGGTCGCGCCTTCATGGCCGCGATTCCATCGTGCCCGGGACCCGCCCGGTTCGGGTTGCGGTGGAAGACTGACGTCCGGAGGCCGAGATGCGGGTGCCGGCCAATGTGGAAGGTCGCGAGTGCCCGGCGGCTCGCGCGGCCGGTCGTCGGCTTCGCCGGCGCCGGACCAGCCGGGGACTGCTCCACGGGCGCCACGATGACGCCTGCGCCACTGGCGGCGGCCCCGGCGGCCACGCGGGTGTCCCTCGTGGGGACGAGGTCCCCGCCGGACGACAGGAGGTGATCGATCGCGGTCGCGACCGCCGACGATTGCGTCGTCCGGCTGATCGCGGGCGCGGACATCACGGCGAGCGCCCCGGTGTTGCCGAACACCAGCGTCACGTTGGTCGAGTTGTAGGCCGGCGTCACGGTGATCCCCGTGGGCAGTCCCGCCGCATTGACCGTGCTGAAGGCTCCGGTGCTCGAGCTGAACGTGAGGATCGGGATGCTGTCGCCGGCCTTCGGGGTGTAGCCGTCGACCAGCGACACGTCCAGCGTCCCGGCGAGAACCGCCGGGCCGCCGCTGCCCGTCCCCGAGACGGCCAGAACGCCATACTGACCCTGGGCGGTGCCGCCCAGGTCGATTGCCAGCTTGCCGGACGCATCCTGCGTGAACGTCCCGTTGACCGTCACCTTGCTCCCCGAGCCGATCGAGATCGTGCCGGTATCGGAGGCGAGGTTATCAACCGTGATCGCCTCGCCGCCCTGGGCGCGGAGCGTTCCCTGGTTGGTGAAGGAGAGCGGGGCGACGCTCACCGTCCCCGGCTTCGTGCCCCCGCTCCCATCGGCCAGGATCGTCCCCTGGTTGACGAGCACGCTGCCCGCCCAGCCGCCGTCGCCAATCGCGCCGCTCACCCCGTGAATCGTGATCCCCGACCCGATCGTCAGCGTGAACGGGCTGGTATAAACGGCCGCGATGAGGAGATTGTTGCTACCGCTGGCACCCAGGAGCACGGTGCCAGTGCCGCCCAGCGTCTGCGTCCCGTCGAAGCTCAGCGAGCCGAACGTGCTGCCCGAGGCGTTCCCCAGGCGGACCGTCGCACCGTGCAGAAGGAGGCCGTCGGCGATCACCGCGGCCGCGTTGTTGTTGGTGGCCAGATCGAGATCAGCGGCGGCCGTCACCTCGTCGAGCGTGCCGCCGGAACTCGTGAAGGTCAGCCCCTGACCGCTCGAACCGGCCAGGACAGTGGCGTCCTTCAGCGTGCCGCCCTGGAGCGTGAACGCGTTGTTGACCTGGACCGTGCCGAAGACCTGGAGGACGCCGCCCGTGAGAGTGAGCGGGTTGTCTGACGTGAGGTCGTGGATCTGGGTCGTCCCGCTCCGGTAGATGATCGCCCCATCGCCCGGCACGTCGATCAGCACGTCGTCGTTGAAGCCGGGAGCGCGGCCGCTGTCCCAGTTCGCGGGGTCATCCCAGTAGACGCTGGATCCCCCGACCCAGACATCGCTGTACTGCGAAACCTGGAAGCTCGAGGTGATGTCGCCGGCGCCGAGCGCGACGCCGGTCTTGCTCGTGACGGCCGCGGCGTTGATGACGAGCTGGTAATCGCCCAGCGCCAGCGCTGGATAGGTTAACTGGACCGCTGTATTGTCGCGGCGGAACTGGATGTTGACCGGCGCGACGGCGCCCCCCGGCCCGATCAATCGGATGTTTTCGGCCGTGAGCGTACTGGTGTCCATCGCCCTGGAGAAGTCGATAGTGATCGCGCGGAACGAGGCGCTCCGGATCGAGCCATCAGGGACATTCGTGTCGAGGATCGTCGGCGGGACCGCACTGTCGGGCAGGAGCTGCACGGTGAGGGTGCTGGACAGGCCGACATTCCCCCCGGTGTCAACCGCGCGGACCTGGATGGTGACGCTGTTCGAGCCGTTCTCGGCGATCGTGGGCAGCGCCACCGAGAGGTCGAACGGATACGACACATCATCGGCGACGGCCTGGCCATTGACCAGGATCGCGACATCGCGCACCTGAACGTCGTCGTGAATGGAGCCCATGAGGCGGATCGTGGAGCCCTCGGCGACCTGGGTGCCTGGCGTGTTCGGGTCGACATCGGTCCCATCGGAGAGACTGATGGAGACGGTGGGTGGGACACCCCTGGTATCGAAGGGTAGAACGTTGACGACCTGAAGGCCCCCGCTGCCGTCGGCGACGAAGGCGATGCCGCCGCCGATCGCCACGCCGGACGGGTCGACGGGCAGGCTGAACTGGGTCACGAACGACGCCGTACTGGTCGGGTCGGCGGTGTCCATGACGTCGACCACCGGACCCGTGGACGACCGCTGCGGCGTGCCCACCAGAAGGCCGATTCCGGAGCCGTTGAGCGCGATGGCGGTCGACGCGATCGACGAGGTCGAGCCCACCTGATCGCCGGCGATCAGCATGAGGCGGTCGGGGTGCGAGACGTCGACGGTGTCATACCCGCCGTGGAAATTGCTCGCGGCCGCGACGTAGGCGATCCCGTCGCCGGCGAAGACCTGGCCGCCGCCGTCGGGCGTGGTCAGCGACCCGCGCAGGACCATCTGCGGCCCACTGATATCGATCGCCCGAAGGTCGTTGGTCGCGTCCATCGTGTACAGCATCGCACCATCACGGGCCAGCCCGGTGATCGGCCCGCCAGGCAGGGAGAGCACCTGGAGCAGTCCACCCGTCAGCATGTCGTAGGCGCGAAGCTCGTTGTCGACCGCCGCGTATGCGATGCCCTCGTACGCCGCGACCCGGCTGGCGTCGGCCGGGACCGTGGCAATGACCGAGGGATGCGTCGGGTCGGCGACGTCGACCATCACGAGGCCGCCGGTGGTGTCCGCGACGGCGGCGACCTCGAGCCGGGCGTCGACCGCGACGTCCGTCGCATCACCGCCCGGGAGGGCGAGCTGGCCCAGCACGAGCGGCCTGTCGTACTGGGTCGCGTTGACGATCGCGAGGCCCCCGGTGCCGGCGGCGACGAACGCCGTCTCGGCGCCGGCCGACATCGTTGAGCCCACGACGGCCACGCTTCTGGCCTGCCCCTGGATGGGCAGACTGGCGATCACGCCCGTGGGCACAGTGCCGGGCGACAGCGGGTCGAGACCCTCCTGGAGGGCTGTCAGGACATTGATCCCGCCGTCGACCGTACCGGGGCCCGTCGGCGAGAGGCCGACGGCGACCTCGCCCGCGTCGGGGACTCCGTCGTTGTTCGTGTCGGTGGACGGCGCAGCGCCCATGATCAACGTGCCCAGATCGAGGGTTCCGCCGCTGCCCCCGGTTGTGAATGACTCCGACGCGGCGAGGTTCGTGGCCGGGTCGTAGACAGAGACCGTGAAACTTTTGTCCGGCCCAAGGAAGGCCTCGAAATGCCCCAGCGCGTCCGAGTTGGTCCGCACGGTCACGCCCGTCGCATTGTCCTGGAACGCCACGTAGAGCGATCGCGAGGAGGCCTGCACGACGGCGGAGAGGAACGACTCGTAAGAGGCGGTCGCATCCTGCAGGTACGCGGCCGGCTTCTGGGCATGATCGGTGAGCACGCCCGCCTCGAGATTGCTGGCCGCGGCCTCGTACCGCGCCACCGCCTCGTCCAGCCGGACGGCAAGCGACGTGTTCGCGCCGCGGAGCTCGACGGTGACCGAGTAAGCGTTCTTGTAATTGCCGGCCGTCCCGCTGCCGGCGACCGTCGGGTTGTACGAGGTGTTCGGGTAGCCGCTGACACCCACGTAGTAGGTTCCGTTCGCGGGCAGCTTGAACCGGGCGATCCTGGGATTCCCCTGAAGTCCATCGGTGGCGCTGCTGGCCAGCTCGTTGCCGCTGGAGTCGAACAGGCGGAGGTCGAGATAGTGCTGCGTGTCGGATACCAGCCGGGTGAAGTCGACGGTCAGCTCCTCACCGGCGGTCCCGGAGATGCTGTACATGTCGACGTCGCTGGCGCCGTACGGCCCGTCGCCCATCGTCGATTGCACGGTCACCCGCTGATCCACGTCGACCTTGATCGCCTGGGCCGTGGCGATCGTGTCGCCGACGTCCTGCGCCGTGGAGTTAACGCCCGGCAGGGAGGTGGTGGGAGTGTTGTCCCCCTGCGACGCCCAGTCGTCCAGCGGTTTGGCGTCGCTGGGATTCGTCAGGCTGAAGCCACCCGCCTGACCGGCCGGGCCGCCGCCGATCAGCCTCTCGATGTCCTGAATCTCGCTCAGGGTGCTGTTCATATCCTGAATTTCCAGGACGAGGCTGTTGACGGCCTCGATGGCCTGGGTCAGGTCCTGCTGGGCGTTGGCAATCGCGGGCGGCGGCGTGCCTCCGCCGCCACCCGTGTTGCCGCCTCCACCACTCCCGGTGTTGCCCCACGTGCCGCTCATCGTGACGTAGACCGCCGCGGCGGCCGGGGCCTGCGCCAGTCCGTCCCGCACATGGTACAGGGCGTCGACATCATCGGCGATCCCGGCGGCGGTGTAACTCAGGCTAAACAGACTGCCGAGCTGGCCGATCGGGTTGTCTTCCTCCACCATCGTCGTGGCCAGGTCGAGGAAACCCTGGGAGGTATCCGCGACCTTCGTCCAGGTGTCGCTGCCCTGGACGTAGTCCTTCCCGATGGTCGAGACGTCGTTCGCCGCGCCGACGATCGGGCTCACGATCGGGATCGACGCGCTCCCGACGAGCCCGGTCAGGTCCTTCAACAGATTGAGTTGGGCGGCCATGAGGCGCGCCGCATACTGCTGTTCGGGATCGGGGTTCGCGCCCTGGACGAGGACGGTCGGACACCCCGGCCCGCCGCCGGTGCCGGTCACCAGCTCGCCGGGCGGGGTGAGCCCGTGCCAGCCGGGACTGGTGACGCCCGTCCCCGGGTCGGTTGTGGCCGTCTTGCCGTCGGCCGAGACGGTCGCCGTCCCGTCGATGACCAGCCGTCCCGTCGTATGGTCGAAGCTCAGGACGTCGATCCGGCTCCCCGGCGCGGCGTCGAACACATTGGGGAAGGTCAGCGTCGCAGGGGTCAAGAAGCTCGTCACGCCCGGCGCCTGGATGGTGATGTCGAAGGTGTGCTGCATCACGCCGGTGGGCAGCATGTCCATGACGAGCTGCGGCGGGACCATCGAGATGCCGACCTGTCCGCTCGCCAGCTTTCGACCGTCGGCCCCGACCAGGCTGTTGGGCTGGACGGTGATGCTCAGCTCCTGCTGCTGCTCCGGGGTCAATCCCTTGCCGGCGTCGGGCTGCACCGGGATCGGCGTCGGCTGGCTGTCGCTGACAGTTTGCAGGATCGAGGTCGGGATCCTCGGCAGGTAGACCCCCTCGGCATCGAGCCCCTTGCCCTCGACCTGCGGCGTGGCCATGCTCCCCATCACGGTGTTGGCCTGGCCCGGCCTGATGTTCAGGTCGAGCACCATCTCGGGGAAGAAGAAGCCGGCCGGTGGATTCGGCGCCGTCCGGCCGTCGATCACCAGCTTGACGTCGCCGGTCGGCACCGAGCTGAACGAGAAGCTGCCGTCGGGACCGGTGAGGGCCGAGTCCTGCGGATCGCCAATGATATAGACATGCACCCCCGCGATCGGCAGCAGGTAGACGTCGTCGG
>JAKAUH010000086.1 GCA_021818605.1 Planctomycetota bacterium | reverse complement strand
GATCTTCCGGAGCCGGCCCGTGCCCGGCACCCCCGGGTGGCGGTCGGGTGACGCCAGGATCGCGTCTTGCAACTCGCGGAGATCGTCATCTCCCAGACCGAGCGCCGCCCATTCCTCATCAAAGATGTCGAGGTGGAGAAACGTCGGCCAGTCCGAAGAGTCCCAGGTGACGCGGAAGCCGCCCGCCGAGGAATGACCGCTCGCAGCCGCCATCGGCCCCCCTCCCGAAGCCGAGGCCCTCTGCCCGGCCTGAGAAATCGTACGACTGTGTAGAACAGACGTCAAGCGGCCGGCGCTGGGCCGAAGGGCATCCGATCCCCTCGTCCGTGACGAGAGACGGACTCCGGGAGACCGCCATCGAATTCGACTGCGGCCCGACGGAGTTCAACCCGGCCGGCCGGCGTCGCGGGCCGGTCGGGGCGGTTCCGCGCCGTCGGCGGTTGCGGGCGCGACCGGGCCCGGCCGGACCGCTCACGACTCAGTCAGGCCGGGATGAGGAATCCCGCGACGACCAGCAAGGGGACACCGGTCAACTCCACCGGCTCGGAACGACGCGAGCCCCGCGGCGCGGCCTGGCAGCCAGGGACCCGGCGACGAGTCAAGTCGGCCGCGATCGCGGGCCGCGCCGTTCGAACGGATCGCCCGAGGCCGTCATCACACCCGGCCAGTGCCTCGCCCACCGAGCCGCGCGGCGTCAGGCAGTCCCGCGGCGGCGGTGGAGTGCGGCCAGCAGCGCCACCGAGCCGAAGCCCATCATCACGAGCGATGAGGGCTCGGGGACCGCGCTGGGCGTCACCACGATGCCGTAGGGACGGTTGTTCAGCCCCGAGATGAGCGAGGCGTTGACCGTGGTCCCATCGGTCCCGTACTCCCCGATCGTGCCATTGTAGTTATTGGCGACGAAGATGTGCGACCCGGACACCGCGATGCCCCACGGCCCGCTTAGCCCCGAGAACGAGGCGCTGACCGAGGCCCCGGAGTTCGTGTACGCACCGATCGAGTTACTGCCGTTGTTCGTGATGTAGATATCACCCCGCGCGCCCTCGGGAACCGCCAGCAACAGGCCGAGCAGGCCGGCAGAGATCACGCTCCGGTTGAGAATAACGATCCTGAACCCACGAGCCCTCATCGCAATCACTACACCTATACATCATGTGCACAAAGCAGCTTATATTCAAATCCTGGCTCAATGTTTGTCGGAGATAGAACGAACGAATTCGAGACTGGAGCCAGGATACCGGCCTCCTGGCCCGTCGCCCCGAGATCCGCTGCCGCGTACACCTGGAATCCGGAGTCGACGTCGTCAGCGTCCCTGAGCCTGGCGCGGGCGCGATCCGATCCGACCCGACCGAAGTAGGTCAGGCTCTCAGCCTGACGCGGTCCCGACCCGACCCGACTCCGGCCCGGCCCGGCCAGGCCCGACCCGAACGAACGGATCGAACCGGACTGGACCGGACCGGACCGGACCAGGTCAGGCTGAGAGCCTGACCGACTTCCGATCCGGGCTCGATCCCGTCCGGCCGTCGTGGGCCGCGTTCCTCCCGGCCTCAGACTCCGGCCCGGTTTCCCTGCGACAGACCCACGAATTCAGAGGGCAAGCCCACTCGGCCATCCTGTCAACCAGGCGCCGCCACGTGCACCACTCAGACCCGCCGGCCGTTGCGTTTCGTCAACAACAGTACCGAATCGCTCCCGTAAGCCGGGCCATCGCGTACCGTGACCGGCCGGCCTGACGCCGAACCGAGGGCGGCGATCTGTTGCGAGGGGCAGCAGGGCCGGACCGGGTCCGATCGGCGGCACATCCCGATGGTCCATCCCCCGCCGCCGGCCGAGCGGACCCGCGGGCGGCGAACCCGCCCGGCCCGGTCCTTCCGCCCGATTGCGGCGAGCCATTGGCTGCGGTCTACTGGCTGCCGGGGCGAGCACGGTCATCGGCATCGAGGCGGCCGCAATCCCGGCGGCCTTGCCTGGGCAGTCTCGGCCTGCCGGCGGCCCGCGTTGTCTCGTGGCGTGGCTCGTCGGTGTTCGCGAGGAAACTGCATGATCGACGCGAACGCGGTGATCGGCACGCATGACGTGCTCCTGATGACGATCGACACGCTCCGCTTCGACGTGGCGCGCGACGCGATCCAGGCCGGTCGGACGCCCAACCTGGCGGCCGTGCTGCCTGGCGCGGCCTGGGAGGAGCGGCACTCGCCGGCCAGCTTCACCTACGCCGCGCACCACGCATTTTTCGCCGGATTCTTGCCCACGCCCGTCGCGCCCGGCAAGCATTCGCGCCCGTTCGCCGTCCGCTTCCCCGGCAGCGAGACGACCACCGAGCGAACGTGTGTGCTCGATGCCCCCGACCTCGTTTCGGGGCTGGCGGGGCTCGGGTATCATACGATCTGCATCGGCGGGGTCGGCTTCTTCAACAGGCAGACCCCGCTGGGAAACGTCCTGCCCGGGCTGTTCGCCGAGAGCCACTGGAGCCCCGAGCTGGGCGTGACCGACCCGCGCTCCACCGAGAACCAGGTCGCGCTGGCCGTGAACCGGCTCGGGGCGCTGCCGGCGGGCCGTCGCGTGTTTCTGTTCCTGAACGTCTCGGCCGTCCATCAGCCCAATCGCTTCTACCTGGAGGGAGCCGTCGAGGACTCGCTGGCATCGCACGCGGCCGCGCTGGCGTATGTCGACCGTCACCTGCCGCCTCTGTTTGACGCGCTCCGGCGCCGGGGGCCGGCCCTCGTCATCGCCTGCTCCGACCACGGGACCGCCTACGGCGAGGACGGCTACCACGGCCACCGCCTGGGGCACCCCATCGTCTGGACCGTCCCTTACGCCGAATTCCTGCTGCCGGAGGCCGGGCCGTGATCGCTCGAGCAGATCGCCTCGTAGATGCTAATCCGTTGCTCAAAGGCTCACCCTACGTCGGCTATGTCTACTCGTATCCTCATAAGACCGCCTATCGACCGCTCGACCCGCCCGTGGCGCTGGGGCCGCTGTGGGCCGGGGAGCGTCGCGATTCGCTGTTCCTGTACCTGCACATCCCGTTCTGCGGGATGCGGTGCGGCTACTGCAACCTCTTCACGCGGGCAAAACCGGCGGAGGCGCAGGTGTCGGGCTACCTCGACGCGATGCGCCGGCAGGCGGCGCGGGTGCGCTCGGCGATCCCGGACGCCACGTTCGCCCGCTTCGCGATGGGGGGCGGCACGCCGACCTACCTGGGACTGTCCGAGCTGGAGTCCGCGCTCGACGTGGCCGAGCGGACGATGGGCGCCGACCTGTCCCAAATTCCTGGCTCGGTCGAGGTGTCGCCCGGGACGGCGGACGTCGAGAAGCTCGGGCTGCTCCGCGAGCGAGGGATCGACCGGATCAGCATCGGTATCGAGACGTTCGACGAGGCCGAGGCCGCCGCGGTCTCCCGCCCGCAGAAGACAACGGCCGTTGAGCGGGCGCTGGAGACGATCAAACGGTCGGGCGCGCCGACGCTGAACATTGACCTGATCTACGGGCTGCCTGGGCAGTCGGTGGCGAGCTGGCTGCGATCGATCCGGGCTGCCCTGCGGTTTGCGCCCGAGGAGCTGTACCTCTACCCGCTGTATGTTCGGCCGCTGACCGCGCTGGGGCGTTCGCAACGCGAGTGGGACGACCTCCGGCTGGCATGCTATCGCGAGGCGCGCGACCTGTTGCGAGCCGAGGGTTACGCGCAGGTCAGCATGCGGATGTTCCGCGCTCCGCACGCGCCCGAGGACCGCGGGCCGGTCTACCGCTGCCAGGAGGACGGCATGATCGGCCTGGGCTGTGGCGCCCGCTCGTACACGAGTGGGCTGCACCACGGCTCCGAGTACGCCGTCGGCGGCCGGAGCATCCGCGCGATCCTCGACGACTACATCGCGCGCCCGGATCACGCCTTCGACCTCGCCGACTTCGGCTGCTCCCTCGGCGAGGACGACCGTCGGCGCCGATATGTCATCCAGTCGCTGCTCTCCGGCGAGGGGCTCGATCGGCTCGGCTACCTGACACGGTTCGGCACCGACCCGCTCGACGACCTGCCCGAACTGGCCGACTTGCCGGGACTGGGCCTGGCCGTCGACGCGGCCGACCGGCTCGCGCTGACCGATGCGGGACTGGAGCGATCCGACGCCATCGGCCCCTGGCTCTACTCGGACCGGGTCCGCCGGCTGATGGAGGAATACGCATGGCGATGAGCCTGTCGATCCTCTACCGCGGCCCGCTGTCGAGCTGCAACTACGGCTGCGAATACTGCCCGTTCGCCAAGCGCCACGAGACCGCGGCTGAGCTGGCGCGGGATCGCCACGCCCTGGAGCGTTTCACCGGCTGGGTCGACTCACGCGGGCCGCACGGGGACAGAATCGCGATCCTGTTCACCCCGTGGGGCGAGGCGCTCACCCGCCGATGGTATCGCGACGCACTCGTCCGACTAACCGGCATGCCGCACGTCGCAAGAGCGGCCATCCAGACGAACCTGTCGTGCCCGCTCGACTGGGTCGCCGCCTGCAACCTCGACCGGCTCGCCCTCTGGACGACGTTCCACCCCACTGAGGTCGACCGCGCCACCTTCCTCGCGCGCTGCCGCGAGCTCGACCGCCGCGGCGTGCGATTCAGCGTCGGCGTCGTCGGGCTGCGCGAGCACCTCGCCGAGGCCCGCGCCCTGCGCGACGAGCTTCCCCCGCACGTGTACCTGTGGATCAATGCCTACAAGCGCGTTCCTGGTTACTACTCGGAGTCCGAGCTGCGGCAGTTCGAGGCGATCGACCCGCTGTTCCCGATCAACAATGTCCGACACCCGAGCCGCGGCCGATCCTGCCGCGCGGGACGTTCGGTCGTCGCGGTCGACGCTTACCGAGGCATCCGCCGCTGCCACTTCATCCCTGAGCCGATCGGCAATATCTACGCACCCGATTTCGAGGCGGCACTCACCGAGCGGTCCTGCACCAACGACACCTGCTCGTGTCACATCGGCTACGTCCACCTCGACCACCTGCGACTCGACCGGGTCTTCGGCGGAGGCATTCTCGAGCGGATTCCCCTGGCCCTCGGGTAGGGCAGGGCGGGTGCAGCGCAAGGTCGCTTCCGGAGGTCTCAGGGACCTTTCGGCCGGGTGGAGGACGACTTCGAGCGCTGGCGGACGGTGGCATAGGCGTCGAGGATGCCCGAGCGGCCGGGATGAATGGCCTCGAGGCCCAGGCGGAAGCGGTCGGTGCCGGCGAGCGGCTGCGCGTTGCCGGCGAGGATCACCAGCCGCTGGCCGTCGGGCAGGTCGAAGAGCTGCGAGACGTCGGTGAGGTCGCGCTGGGGCAGGTGAGGCAGTGCGGTTCGGAGGATGAATCGCAAGCGCCCGCCGGGCGACGGCTCCTCGCGAAACGCCCGAGCGCCGCGCGGCGAGGAATCCCCCGCGACGGGCAGCGAGGCCGGGACCATTCCGGCCGGGCTGAGCACCGCGACGACCTGAAACGGCGTGTCGCGATTGCGCCGACGGATCATCGTGCGCAGGTCCAGCAGGTCGCCGTCGATCCTGTGGCGGAACACCACCTCTTTCAGACCATCGAAGGCGCTGACGGCCAGCACGATCACCAGGAACGCGGCGAGGACCCGCCGCTGCCGGTCGTCGCGGCGTGCCCAGCGGTCGACCGCGCGGATCAAGACCACCGAGACGACCACGAGGTCCAGCGCCAGGTGCAATCCCAGCGCGGTGGCGGCGTCGGCGCGGCCGTGCACGATGTCGTCGACGGCGCCCCGCAGGTCGCCGCTGAACCACCAGACCGTCGAGATGGCCGTGGCGGGAGCCAGCCAGATGAGGCTCCGGACGGGGATCCGGCGATTGACCAGGTCGGCGATCGTCTGCGCCGCCAGCAGACTGAGGGGGACCAGCAGCACCAGGTCGAAGGCGCTCTGCGGCCCGCGAGGCCAGGCCGCCGGCGCCAGCGCGGCGACGACCAGCCAGATCACCCAGAAGGCTCCGCCGACCGACTCGCGCGACTCGGACTCATCGACCAGCGCCGCGCGGATCGCCCGGACGGCACCATACAGACCCAGCGGCAGGCTGACGGGTGCCAGCTCGATCAGCCGGCCGGGGAGCGAGCGGCCGCTGTCGGAGAGCAGCCGCTCGGGCGGGACGCGCAACGCGGCGATGGCCTGCCAGCCGTGCCAGCGGATCATCAGGACGAACCAGGGCAGGGCGACGATCGCGGCGATGGCGACGGCAGCCAGCACATGCAGCCGGCCCGGTTCGCCGCGGCCGGCCAGCCAGCCCCAGAAGCGCGACGGCCAGCTTCGGGCTCGCGCCGCGGGGAATCCCGACTGGCCGGCGTGGAGGTAATACCGGTGCAGCAAAATGATCGGCACGACGATCAGGGCCAGGCCGCCGAGGGACAGAAGCGCCAGGCCCATCGCCAGGCCGCCGGCCATGGTGGTGGAGATTGGTCCGGCCCAGATGGGCGGCCGCAGGGCCTCGACGCTCAGCCGCTCATGCCAGCCGTAGGTTAGCAACACCGCCAGTACGCCGCAGAGTGCCAGGGTAGCGGGCGTGGCCTCCTGCATGCGAAGCAGCAGGTTCTGGTTGAAGCCGACCAGAATGGCGGCCGTCAGCCCCAGCCCCGCGCCGCGCCAGAGCCGCCCGTGCAGATAGACCAGCGTCACGGCCAGCGCGCCGGCCACATAGCTGGGCAAGACGCTGGCCATCGGGTCGCGGGCGGCGTCGAGCCAGAAGAGGACCGCCTCGAGCCAGGCATACAGCGGCGGCTGGAACGCCACGGTCTGATAGGCGGCCTTCTCGCCGATCGGACGAATGGCATCAGCAGCCGGGACCTGGTCGAGGACCAGGCCGTCGAGAACGGCGAGTCCGCGCAGGCCCCAGAGCGGCCCGGGCGGCGTCAGGTCCCACGCCTTGAGCGCCGCCAGACCGGGCAAAACGGCAACCAGCACAACCAGGGGAAAGACCATGGCCGAGCGCGGGCCGGGACGGAACACCGGGCGCGGCATGGGGGCGTCGAGGCGATCCCATGCCCGGGCTCGCGGGCGATCGGCGCCCCATGTCCCCAGCGGGACCTCGGTCCGCCCTCGCCCTGATTGATCGGACTCCATGCCGCCGAGCCTCCTCGCGCGTCCGATCCGACTCAATCGGATCGCCGCCCGCCCGCCCGCCCGGCCGACGCCGGCCGGCGCGGTCCCGTCCTGTCCCGTCTGGTCCCGAACGGTCGGAACGTACCATAAACGGACGGATCGGGGGAGCGCGAGATCGCCAGGTCCATCCGGATCCGTCGGCGACGCAGCGCAGATCCCTGCCGCCGCAACGCCCACGGTGGGCCAGGCTTTCTATTCCTCCTCGTCCATCTCCGCATCGTCGCGCGCCGGGGTCTCGTCGCGGCGCGCCTGGATGCGGTCGAGCGCGCGGCGGAGCAGGTCGAGGCCGTCGCCGCCGCTGATGTGCTCGCGGAACGGCAATGCCAGTCGGAGCAGCTCGGTATTGCTCACACCGACGTCCTCGACGGCCTGACCGAGCAGGTCGAGGAACTCGTCGAGCCCTTCATCGGGCAGGCGGGCCTCGGCGACGAACGACCGAAGCTCGGCCAGCGAGGCCGGCGCGCCTCGGCCGGCGGAGC
>JAKAUH010000999.1:2498-7617 GCA_021818605.1 Planctomycetota bacterium | reverse complement strand
CGGGCCCGCCTCCGCACCGCCAACGAGCTGGCGATCCTCCGCGACGACCCCGAGTTCCTGGCGATCACCACTGAACTGGCCGACCGGGATTTCCCGGCCGACCCATTCACCCGCCGACCGTGAACACGCATAATTCACGTTCGAACCCTTCGGCCCGCCCCAACGGCAGTCCGAAGAGCATCGAGAACTCCAATCGCGAAAACTCGAAAAACACGAGCGATCGAGCCGACGGCGTGCAGGATTCTCCCCCTGTTCCAGTTCGCGATTTTTCCGCCCTTTTTCGCGGTGGGTTCCGAAGGAATTATTAGTTTTTACATATTTTCGTATGTGGTTCTTAACGGCGAATGCTGGATTCCTTCCTCGCGTGTTTTCACGGTGAATTCCGAATCTCTCATCAAGAGTCCAGTCGACCGAGGAACCCATGCCCCGCCTGCTTCTGATCGCGGTCGTCTTGCTGATGGTGCCGAATCCCGAGGCCCGGGCGTTTCCGATTGACGAACGGGCCCCGCGCGTGATGGAGCGTCTCGACCGCGGCGTTGTCGCCGTTCGCCGCGACGACGGAAGCGTCTTTGTGAGCTGGCGGCTCGTGGCGACTGACCCCGTGGGCATTGCGTTCGACGTCTTCCGCTCCACGGACGGCGAACCGGGCACGAAGCTCAACAGAACGCCGCTCACCGGTCCGACCGGTCTCGTCGATACCGAGGCCCCGGCCGGCCGCGCCGTCGAGTACACCATCAGCCCCCTCGCGGGCAATGCCGGTCCTGATGGCACCCCACCGCTCGCGCCCGAGCCACCCGCATCGTTCCGCCTGGCGGCCGACGCCCCGATCGGCTACATTGCCATCCCGCTGAAAACCCCCGACGGCTACACCGCCAATGACGCCTCGGTCGGCGACCTCGACGCCGACGGCCAGTACGAGATCGTCCTGCACCAGGCGTCGCACGGCCGGGATAACTCGCAGCGCGGCCGGACCGGCGAGCCGATCCTCGAGGCCTACCGGCTCAATGGCGAGTTCCTCTGGCGCATCAACCTGGGCAAGAACATCCGCGAGGGCGCGCACTACACCCAGTTTCTCGTCTATGACCTGGACGGCGACGGCCGCGCCGAGGTCATGTGCAAGACGGCCGATGGCACAACCGACGGCACCGGCCGCACCCTCGGCGATGCCTCGGCCGACTGGCGCAACCGCGACGGCCATGTCCTCGACGGGCCCGAGTTCCTCACGGTCTTCGACGGCCGGACCGGCCGCGCCCTGGCCTCGGCCGACTACCTGCCGCCGCGCGGCCGCGTTGCCGACTGGGGCGACCGCTACGGCAATCGCGTCGACCGCTTCCTGGCGTGCGTGGCGTACCTCGACGGCATGCACCCCAGCGCCGTCTTCTGCCGCGGCTATTACACGAGGACCGTCCTCGTGGCCCGGAACTGGCGAGGCGGCCGCCTGGAGCGCCTCTGGACATTCGACAGCGACGCTGGCCCGCCGGCCAACCGGGCCTACCGCGGCCAGGGGAACCACAACCTTGCTGTCGGCGACGTGGATCACGACGGTCGCGATGAGATCGTCTATGGCGCCTGCTGCATCGACGACGACGGCCGGGGGCTCTACTCGACCGGCCTCGGCCACGGCGACGCGCTCCACCTCTCGGACATCGACCCGGACCGCCCCGGCCTCGAAATCTTCGACATCCACGAGAAGCCCCGGCACCCCCACGGCGCCGAGTTCCGCGATGCGCGAACTGGCGTTTTGATCTGGAGCAAGCCCTCACCCGACGTCGGCCGCGGCATCGCCATGGACATCGACCCCCGCCATCGTGGCTACGAAACCTGGGCCTCGGGCAACGGGCTCACCGGCCTGTGGAACATCCACGGCGAGGTGATCTCCGACCGCAAGCCGCGCTCATGCAACTTGGGCGTCTGGTGGGATGGCGACTTCCTCCGCGAGATCCTCGACGGCAACCGGATCACCAAATGGAACTGGCTCAGGGGGACCGAGTCACCCCTGCTCGCGGCCCGCGGCTGCGCGGCGAACAACGGCACCAAGTCGAACCCTTGCCTCTGCGCCGACATCCTGGGCGACTGGCGCGAGGAGGTCCTCTGGCGCACGACCGATGGCAAGGAGCTGCGGATCTACACCACGCCGATCCCCACCGAGCACCGCCTCGTCACCCTGATGCACGACCCCCAGTATCGCCTGTCAGCCGCCTGGCAGAACGTCGGCTACAACCAGCCGACCCAGCCCGGCTTCTATCTGGGCGACGGCATGGCCATTCCCCCCCGGCCGCGAATTGTCGTCCCACCCGCACCCGCACCCGCAGTCCGACCCTGAGATCGCATCTCGACGCGGGTCCTTGACACCTATCGCCATCCGCGCACTCCGTTTCGCCATTCGCTCATGCATGCCATGTTTAAATGCAAGCATCGTCGGAAAACCACTACCGGGAGTGCAGTCAGCTCACTATACTACTAACTTCGAGAGTTTTGTACGCCGTGCAAGATTGTCAAGATGGGCAAGGTGCTCGATCAGGGAGGCGGCGCCGGCGCTCGATCGCCCACTCGCCACTCCCTCCGAGCCACTTGCCACTTGCCATCTGGGTTGCGGCCGAAGGCCGCGCTATGGAGTTGCAGGCATGAAACAATTCAGAGTCCTGATGCCGTTTCCGAACTGGTGTGCTATGTTCACAATGAGTACATTGGTGCGAGGGACCACACGGCAGTGGAAGTGAGAACATCGCCAAGACCACGGGAAGGGCGAGGAGGCTCTTCGGACTCCGCATCGGACTGGCACTCCTCTTCCCGAAAGGCCTGACCCGTTCGCTCCTGCTGGGGTGGCCGCCACCCTGACTGTGGGCCTGCCGGGCAATTGCCCGGCAGGCCCACGATCCGATGGCCGAAGGGCTCGGCGATGAGCTGGACATCAGCCTGAATACGAGGCGAGGAGACGCGCGTTGATGGCGAGACGCCGAAGATCCAGCGGAGCCCAGGCCCACCCTGCCGACCGATTCGGCGAGAAACTCGAGGACTCCGACCCGGAGGATGACGACATCTGCGCCCAACTTCGAGAGTATCTCGAGTATCGCTCGCGCGGGATCGATCCTCCGGCCTCGCTGACCGAGGCCTGGGATCGGTTCTACCGGACCTCGCTTCCCCGCCTGCGGACCAGCCTCCGGCGCCTCGGGCTTTACGAGGCCGACCGCGAGGACTGCATCCAGGAGGTCTGGAGCAAGCTGCTCGCGAGACCCGACGCGGTTCCCGCCAGGCGGCAGATGACCGAGTTGACCGCCTGGCTGCTCACAGTGGCGCGGAACCGGGCGATCGACATGATGAGGCGGCGACGCCTCTCGCCCGCCGACCTGAACGACCAGACGCTCGACATCGTGGACGACGGCCCGGCGCCGCCCGACATGCTGGACCGGCGCGCGATGTGGTCGCGCCTCGAGCGCCTCCTGGCCGAGCTCGCCGCGCGCGGCCCCGACCTCAGCTACCAGGTCTTCCACCTCCGCCTCATCGAGGGCCGGTCGGGCACCGAGGTCGCCAGGGCCCTCGGCCTCACCCCCGAACAGGTCCGGTTCCGCCTCCATCGCATGACCCGCCGATTTCGAAAGTCGCTCGATGTGGCTAACTTTGCCAGATTTTTGGACGAATAAAACGTAAGACGGAATCCCTATGAATTTCGCGCAACGATTCGTGCCCTCATTACGTTTCTCTTATAGGGAGTTACAGGGCCCTCGATCAGGGTCCCGGGAAATTCTCATCGGTCTGCTCAACCCTGTTCTTATTGCTTTGCTCCGTTGCAAAGATAAAGCCTGAACGTGTTGCAGATTTGTTACGACCCGATGAGCGAAGACGCTGTCTGATCGCGAACCGACTTCGCTGATGAGGTGCAACCAGAATTCATAAACTGCGGTGTCGCTCGTTTTCTTTGTGCGTGAGCGTGGCCCGACCTGGTGTTGCCCGAGGATTGCATGTGACTCGATGGCGGCCTTCCGGCTACGGGCAATCTGCGCGCTGTGCATCCCGCGGGGACAGGCACTGGGTGGCGGTTGTTGAGCCGTACCCGCCTGCTTCCCCAGGGCGTTCGTTGTGCGCGCCGCGGATCGCCCGGCCTCATTCGGCGAGTGACGCCCAGCCCGATGGGAAAATCACCTTGTACAGAGCAGTGTCAGTTCGTTTTTCTGGGAAGAATTGGCGTCTGTTCGTTTTTATGGGCGGGAAGATGAACTAACGCTACTCTGTGGAATACCTGCTTTTCCTATTCGGTTTGACTCATGCGATGTCGGCCGAACCCCTGTTTTGCAGGTTCTTAATGAACGAACGCATCAAGACGACCGAATCTGATGGTGTTTTTCTACGGAGCAGACTGCTCTGAAAACAGTTAGGCCCCGTGAGGCCGGTCGCGCAATACCCCCACCCAAGGCTTTCGCCCGTGCTATCGACGAATCACGAATCTTACAATCTCAGATGCGACGTTTGTCGCGGATCACCAAGGCCGTTCCATTTCCAATGGCCCGGCCCTCGGGGTCGGTCCAACCACCGCCCCAAAAAGGGCCTCGCACGGAGGGACATTGCGGAGAGAGACCACTCTGCTCTACGTGCTCCGCCCGCCTCGCCGGAGGCGACCGGGCGACAAGTTCGGGTACGCACGATGCCACTTCGCCAGGCTGACACGCGGGCTCGAAGCACCAAATTCATTTCGGCGTAAGACCGTGCGAGGCTTGCCGCCAGGCTACCACAGGGCAGTTCAATTTTCATTGGTTCGGGTGCCGCCCGAAGGGCGGCGTGACGGCTGACACCAATTTCCCTCGGGACCGCCCCCAACAATCGGAGTTCCACGGTGCACGACGAGTCGCTCACACAGATCGCCAATGAGGAAGGGACCGATAAGGGGACAATCGGCCCCGTCGACGAGTGGCCCGGACACAACTACTCTGATGTCTATGAAGCTTACATGCGGCCATTCCGGAATCGGGAGATCACGCTGCTGGAGATCGGTCTCGGCGTCCGAGGGCCGAAATGGGACACGAAAATTGCGCAGGGACGAAACACCGCGGGCGGGGCATCCATGCGGATGTGGTATCGGTATCTCCCCCGGGCCAGGATTTTCGGCCTCGACGTGAACCCCGCG
>JAKAUH010000999.1:0-2488 GCA_021818605.1 Planctomycetota bacterium | reverse complement strand
CCCCGCGTCCTTCCTCGACAACGACCGAATCACGACCGCAGTCGTCGACCAGGGCGACCCCGAGGAACTCGAGAGGTTCGTTCAGCGGTGCGGGATCGACGGGTTCGATGTCATCATCGACGACGGAAGCCATCGCCCGGATCACCAGCAAGTGACATTAAATGTCCTGTTAAGATATCTCAAGGACGATGGTCTTTACTTCATCGAGGACCTGCTCGACAACGGCAAGGGGGACGGTGCGAACGGACCCCATGCCTATGATGGGGCCATCAATACGCGCCACGTTCTGCGGACCTTCCAGCGGACCGGCGAGTTTCCCGAGCCCCATGCATTCCCGGATGCCACTTACCTGAAGGACAACATCGAATCCCTGGTCTTCCATTGTCCCAGTCCGATCCCTCGTGTCATGGCATCCTCGAACGCTCCGTCCCTCAAGGAGACAGTCAGGCGGCTCATCGGGCGTCCATCCAACCACCCGCGAATCATCGTGGATTTCGCGGCGGAGAAGGAGCGACTCTGCCTGATTCGCAAACGTGCTTCCGCGACCGGTTGAACGCATCGATGGGGGGAAATCCCAAGAAGACAGGCGCTTTCTCGTCGCTTTTGCGGTCGGGCGTGCTTGATTGGGTGGGTTGTTCTGCGGCGGGCCAAAGACCCCAAAAGGGACAGGCATCTTTCTGTTGCTTTATGATTTTGTTGCGCAATTATGCGTGGACCTCACAGCGGCGGTAACATGCCTGTCCTCTGTGGCCTTTGCGGCTGTGGAGTTGCGAGCGTGAATCAATTCGGGGTCCCGCAGCCATTGCCGAACTGGTGTGCTATGTTCTAAGATGAGGTCCGTCCGTGACCCAACGCCGATCTTCTGGCTCACCACGCGGGAGAAAGCAAACGTCGCCCTGAAGCATCACGTCATACTTCGGTTTTGCATAAGTTCGGCCGCCTTGAATGAGACTTTCCACCCGACTCAACTGACCGAAAGCAACGCCCAAATGGCTGCTGAGGAACCAAATTGAGAGGTCGATTGTGATTCACGTCGCGACAAGCCACACCGACGATCCGACCTGGATTCCCATACAGGCGCGTTATTTCGAGCGGTTCCTCACGGAGGAATACCGGACCTACGCCTTGCTCTCGGGCATAGCCGACACGGCTCCGTACGAGCATCTGTTCTATTACTTCTCTCGGGAGAACGTATGCTCGCAGGCGGGAGCCTGGGAGCCCAGCATCGCCCACGCGATCAAACTCAACCTTCTGGCCGACATGATCCTGGCGCGTGCCGGCTCGGATTCCGACCTGATCCTCTTCCTGGACGGGGATGCCTTCCCCATCGGTGATCTGGCTGCATTCGCGCGGACGGCGCTGCGGGAATACCCACTTCTGGCGGTGCAACGGCTCGAGAACGGGGGCGACACGCAGCCGCATCCGTGCGGTTGCATCACGACGGTGGGCTTCTGGCGAAGCATCCGGGGCGACTGGAAGCCGGGTTACAAATGGACCAACAGCCAGGGCGAGAAGATCACGGATACCGGAGGCAACCTGCTCGGGCAATTGGAGGCGGGAAACCACCGCTGGCTCCCGCTCCTGCGGAGCAACGCGGTGGAGTTGCATTCGCTGTGGTTCGGCGTCTACCACGACCTGATCTATCACCACGGGGCCGCGTTCCGGAGCCCGCTCTGCCGGATGGAGGCCCGGATGACGCACGAGCGGATATTTGCATCACCTCGAACAAGGATCCCAAGCGCCACAATCAAGAAGCTGGCCGTGTTGCTGACCCACCTGAGCCGGAAGTTCAGCAATCTTGCCCATCGGGTAAACTGCCTCGACCCGGAGGAGCGTGCGAAGGCGCGGCAGGCCGATCAGAACCAGAGGCTCGGTGCCGAGGTTTTCGAGGCCGTGGTGCAGGATCCGACCTTCTACACCCGCTTCACCAGCCGGGCCGACGGGGTCGCTGGGGACCAGAGACAGGGAGCGGAAGCCGAAACACGGATGCCCGTCGCGGTTGAAAAATGAGCCAAGTCGCAGTGAGAGTTGAGCGAAATCGATCGTCGGCTTGCGCCTGGCCCCACACACCCTTCGCCTGACCTTGAGGCGCCCCGAGGCCGGGCGCGAGGGCGCAACTCGCGCCAGGGCGTGGACTCCTGGCCGCGAAAGCGGCTCAACTCCCGACCGCTGCTGAAACGAGGACGGGGATCGGCGGACTCCCCGTCAGTCCATGGCTTTTGCGCACCCGGAACCCGGTCCGCCCGCTGACTCACCTGGCGTTCCCTGACCGATCAGCGAGTTGCGGAAATTGTCCTCCACTCGCTTCGTCCTCGCCCTGTACCCATCACTGGGCGCCCGCCGAGACCACATCGCGGCCGTCGCGGGTGCCCAGGGCTCGCCAGGTCGGCAGGGCGATCGTGTCCTTGACGAAGCCCACGTGTCCGTCGGCGAACACGACGTTGGCCCCCGAGGGATGCGCGCTGCCCGCCGACCAGGCCCCCTGATC
>JAKAUH010000242.1 GCA_021818605.1 Planctomycetota bacterium | reverse complement strand
GAGCATCCGTCCCGGACAACTCGGTCGGCAGCGGCTCGATCTTCAGGCCATCCACCGCGACCACAGTATGCCCGTCATTGATCAGGTAGTGCGCCAGCGTGAAACCGGCCGGACCGAGTCCCACCACCAGCACCTTCCGCCCGGTCGCCTCGCGTGGGTACGCCCGCGCGAAATTCAGCGGGTTCCAGCGCGTCAGCAGGCTGTAGATCTCGTACCCATAAGGCAGCTCCAGCACGTCCTTCAGCGTCCGCGTCTCCGACTGCGGGATGTCGACCGGATCCTGCTTCTGATATATGCATGATTTCATGCAGTCATTGCAGATGCGGTGGCCGGTGGCGGCGCACATGGGGTTGTCGATGACGATGGTGGCCAGGGCACCAATGGGAAAACCGTCCTGCTTCAGCTCGTGCATCTCGGAGATCTTCTCCTCGAGCGGGCAGCCGTTGAGGATGACGCCGAAGGGGCTTTTCTTGAACGAGCCGTCCTTCTCGCGAAGGCCGTGCGAGCAGCTATCCTTTCCTTGATGGTGGCACTTGATGCAGTAGCCGGCCTGGTCGAGTGCGCCGGCCAGATCGGTGCCGGGGTCGGTGAGGTGGAAGCCCTCGCGGTATCGGGCGTGATCCTCGTGCCGGCGGAACTGGGTCGTCCCGTTGATCTCGAGCGTCTCGTGGGGCACGAGGTTATAGACGTCGATCTTCCTGGGCAGCTTGAAGATGACCCCATGCCGGTGCCTGGCCTGGCCCTCGGGGGTCAGGACCGCCCAGATCGCGTAGTCGGTCGCCAGGCGCAGCGGCTCGGCGTGTTCGGACTCGGACTGCATCCATTGGACGACGTGCGACGCGTAGGAGAGCTCGGTCAGGGGCTCCATGAGGTACGCCTCGAGCTCGGTCGCGACGGCGGGACCGTCGATCGCCAGCGCCTGCTCGAGCGTCTTGCCGACAAGGCGCCGCATCACGAACTTCCGCTTGGCGGTGTGAAGCGGGGCCAGCTCTGAATGCCTGGCACGGAGCGCGGCGAGCTCGGTCTCGATGCCGAAGAGCTCGCCGACGAAATCCTCGAGGTGGGGAGCCAGCGCGATGATCAAATCGGACTCGGGCCTGGGCGCCAGGGCCGTCGGATCGCGGCGGGCTGTCTCCAGCCGGTCGCGCAGGGCGGGGTCGGCCCCGCCCAGATGGTCGAGGAACGCGGCGTCGAGCCTGACCAGGCCCTCCCGGCGATAGAGGTCCTCGAAGTTCAGGCCGAAAGCCAGGGAGAGTTCAGGACGGGCTCGCATGAGGTTGGCTCGGTCGTCGCAGGGAAGGAATGAAGGCGAGGGATGGTCGAAGTCGGGTCCGGCGAAAGCGTTCACGATACCACGCCGCCGGCACTGGCGGCCATGCGTTCCCGGGTCGCCCGCCGGTCACATCCATGCGGGGCCCGGTCATCTTCGGAGGCGGCACGTGCGGCCCAGGTTCGGTCAGGTGCCATGCAGAGGATTGATCGACCCGATGGCCGCCTCTCCCGGACGTGCGGTTCGGCTTGAGGAGGGCGAATGGCCCGGCCTGCTCGCGATCGCCTCGCTCGAGTTCATCGAGACCGATGGCCGCTTTTCCCCTGAGAATTGTAGCAGCAGTGTCCAGCCGCTCCTCAGCGGTCCCGCGGAACTCTCCGGTCCCATAACGCGAAAAAGGAGACGCGGTCTCCACCGCAACTCCTCTTGAGTCTGCACCTTGGGCTGAGCTGCCGAACGCCGACTCGAACCTGGCCGCTCGGGTGTGATGCTGGTTATGCGCTGACAGGCCTCCGGTTCTGGCAGGCCGATTGAGACTGCAGGCAGATTCGACCAGCAGGGGGCTCGCACGGGCAATATCTTTCGCGGTTATTCTCCGGCCGGGCGGCCGAGCTTGCTCCGAGCAACCGGCCGCAGGGTCGCCGAAAAGGCCGGGCGGACGGCCTGTTGTCGAGCCACTTGTTCGGGCGGCGCAAAATCCTGTCCGGTCGATGGCGCGTTTGGCAATGTTACCTCCGACGGAAGGAACCGGATACTCGCGCAAGGGTGCGATTTGTCCTCGAAGGTCAACAAGAAGGCTCGCTTCGCGACTGTCTGTGCATCGCTCCACGATCTCGCGTCGTGTTTGCATGGCTTTATTCATGCATCATGCCCGAGCAACGTGAACCATGACGGGAACCCACCGAATTCGTGATTGACCCACCCGGGTCGTCACGGACCCGCAAAAGACATTGCCCCCGCCCACGCGGGGACTGGCCTCCCGCTCGGGTCGAGTGGCGAGTCGATCGACAACCGCCCGATGATTCCGCGTGCGGGAGCAGGAGTCCCCTGGTCGCGCGATTTCGATCCGCGCGCCGACCAGCCAGCGATCAGCCACCAGGTCCAAACCAACCCAGGCGAACCGCGGTTTTTGCATCCGGGGAAACGAACAATGAGTCACAAAGGTCGAAAGCAAGGCAAGTCGCGAGAGCATCAGGGATTGGCGCGGCGGCGGCCGCGACGGGGCTGGCGGCCGGAGCTTGTCGCCGAGTCGCTGGAACAACGCGTACTCCTAACCATCACGCCGGAATTATCAGGTACCACCCTGACGTTCATCGACCCGGCCAATCTCTCGGATAACCTGACCCTGGGCGTGGCCGCCGGTAACGTCGAGTACAGCACTGACGGGGTCAACTTCACCTCGGAGGTGCCGCTCTCGCAGATCAATTCGATCGTGGTGCAGCTCGGCAGCGGTAACGACACGCTCAATGTCGCGCCGACGCTGAGCGACGTCCTGGCGACCGACAACGTCACCATCAGCGATGTGGGCGGATCGGGCAACAACACCCTGGGCTCGCTCGCCGGCGCCTCGGACCCGACCAACACCTGGGATATCCATGCGACGGGTGCCGGCACGCTTGACGGCCAGATCAGCTTCTCCGGGGTCACGAACCTCAAGGGAGGCGACGGCACCGACAACTTTGTTCTGGGCCCTGGAATGCAGGGCTCCGGCAGCAACATGACGATCAGCGGCGGGCTCGGACTCGCCACGCTCGACTACAGCGCCTATACCGTGCCGGTCACCGTCGACCTGGCCACGGGAAAGGCGACCGACCTCGCCGCTGAGACCAACATCGCCAACGTGGTTGGCGGTTCGGGGCTGAACACGATCACCGGCGGCTCGCAGGACAGCACCATCACCACCGGTCCAGGCGACAACGTCCTGACCGCCGGCCCGGGGCGCGATACGTTCGTCTTCAACGCCGACGTCGCGGAAGGCAGCACCCAGATCTACGGTGCCACGGGTGCGTCGCCGGCCACGCTCGATTTTTCGCCGACGCAGAGCGCGGCGATCTCGGTCGACCTCGCGAGCACCAGTAGCCAGGCCGTCACGTCGAACCTGGCGCTGACCCTCGAGCCTGGGAACACGGTGAACAACGTCATCGGCGGCGGGGGAACGAACACGATCACGGCCAATTCGGGCATCGACACGATCACGGCCGGGCCTGGGAACAACGTGCTGACCGAGGGGCCCGGTCCGACCACGTTCGCCTTCAACGCCGACGTCGCCCACGGCAGCAGCCAGATCATCGGCTCGTCGAGCGACGGGCTGGCCACGCTCGACTTCTCCTCAACGCAGAAAACGCCGATCAACATCAATCTCGCCAGCACGGCGGCCCAGACCGTTACGCCGAACCTGTCGTTGACCCTCCAGCCGGGCAACACGGTCGATTCGGTGATCGGCGGCAACGATGCCAACGTCATCACGCCCAATACCGCCGGCGATGTTCTGCAAGGCGGTTCAGGCACAAACATGTACATGCTCAACGCCGACCTGGCGCTCGGCGGCCTCACGATCAGGTCAACCCAGGGCGGCGTCGACACGCTGGACTTCGCGTCGACCCAGCAGTCCGAGGTCGCGGTCAACCTTGCCGATCCGAACGCTCAGGTGATCAACAAGGACTTCAGCCTCTTCCTCACACCGGCCGGAGCGATCAGCGACGTCATTGGCTCTCCACTCGGCACCAGTGTCACCGGCGACTCGCTCGCCAACACCTTCACCGTCACCGGCGGCATCAACACATTCACGCCCGGATCGGGCGGTGGCCGCGTGGTGCTCAACGCCGATGCCGTGCAGGGGAGCGTGGCGATCGACGCGGCGAGCGGCGCAGGGACCACGACGCTCGACTTATCGCCGACCAAAAGCACGCCGATCTCCGTGGACCTGCGCGAGATCTTGGCGCAGACGATCGCGCCCGGCCTGTCGTTGACCCTCCAGGCCGGCAACACGGTGAACGACGTCATCGGCGGCGCGGCGGCCAACACGGTGATCGCCAACGCGGCGAACGACATCTTCACGACCGGAGCCGGCGCCAACACGTTCACCCCCGGCACGGGCCATGACACGATCGCGATCAACGCTGACACGGCCGGAGGAGCCGACGTCATCAACGCCCCTTACAGCTCGGGCGGGACCACAACCCTCGACTTCTCCGCGACACAGAAAACCGCCGTTGACGTCAACCTGGCGAGCACCGCGGCGCAGGCGATCGGTGCCGCCGGCACGTTGACCCTGGCCCCGGGCAACACGGTCGACGCCGTTATCGGCGGCGCCGGCGACAACGTGGTCACGGGCAACGCGCAACTCGATGTTTTCACCGCGGGTCCCGGCAACAACGCACTGACACCCGGCAGCGGCGGCGCCACGTTCGCGATCAACGCCGACACCAGCCAGGGGACCGACATCGTCAACGCCGCCACGGGCGCCGGACCGGTCACGCTCGACTTCTCGGCCACGCAGACCGCCAATCTCGCCGTCAACCTCGGCCTGACGACCGCGCAGACCGTGGCGCCCGGTCTGTCGCTCTTGCTTGCGCCCGGCAACACGGCCACCAGCTTCATCGGCGGAGCCGGCAACGACACGGTTGTCGCCGGGCCTGGCGGCGACACGATCGACGGCGGCGGCGGCAACAACACGTTCGTACTCAACGCCGACAACCCGCTGGGAAATGTCACGTTCACCGACAATCACAGCGACGCGGTCGACACGCTGGATTTCTCGCCCACAACGAGCGAGGCGGTGGCTGTCAACCTCGGGCTGACCGGCGCACAGGTGGTCGACCCCAACCTGACGCTGACACTGGCCTCGGCGAGCCTGATCACGAATCTGATCGGCGGCGGGGGCAACAACACGATCGTGGCCAACGGCCTGAACGACACGATCACCGCCGGGCCGGGCAATAACACCCTGACCGGAGGAACCGGCAACGACACGTTCGTCTTCAACGCCGACAATTCGCAGGGCACCGAGACCATTTACGGTGTCGGCGGCGGCGGAGCGGACACGCTGGACTTCGCGCCGACGAAATCGACGAGCATCGCCGTCGACCTGGCGCTTACGGCGCCGCAGACGATCGCCTCGGGTCTGACGCTGACACTCGTGACCGGCAACTCGGTCGAGAACCTCGTCGGCGGCGGCGGGAATGACACACTCATTGGCAACGCCCAGGACAACATCCTCACCGCCGGCACGGGCAACGACGTGCTGGTCGGCGGCGGCGGCCAGGATAGTTACGTCTTCCCGGCGGATCCGGGCCAGGACGCGATCTACGGTGCCGCTCAGGGAGTCGCCGATCCCAATCCGACGATCACCATCCCGGCGAGCGTGGTGCTTCAGACAGGGACCACCACCGGGACGATGCAGCTCTCGGCGCCGAATGGCGGCGAGATCACGTTTCTGGACCCCGGCACCCAGCTTACGATCTTCAGCAGTGCCCTCCAGATCGCCAGTTTCCTGCCGAACTCCACGGCGGATCTCGTCTACACGGGCCCGTCCTTCTCGACGACGACAGACGTGTCCCTCGGTGCGGCCTCGCTGACGGTGGATGCCCAGAACATCACGATCACTAACAGCATCGACACCACGGGCAACGTCACGCTGAATGCCGATGCGCTCTCGTTCGCGCCCGGCCAGGTTCTGAACGCCGGGGCCGGCGCCGCCGACCTGAGCGCGTCGGTCAATATCAGCGGGACGGTCAGCCAGCCGACATTGATCACCGCCGACAGCGTGTCGATCTCGGCCCTGGCGAACAACAATAGCAGCACGGCCACGTCGATCAGCGGGGTGGGCGCCCTCCTTGAGTTTCTCGCCTCGCTGCGGCCGTTCCTCGGTGTGGCCGTCGCCGAGGAGACGACCAGCATCACAATCAGCGGCGACACGACCATCAACGCCAGCGGTTCCGTGACGATCGCCGGCCAGTCGGAGTCGACGATCAACCTCCACGTGATCAGTCTCGGCGTGGTCGACCTCGGCGGCGCGGGGGCCGAGTCGAGCTCGACCGTCAACATCGACTCGGGCGTGACAATCAACTCGGGCGGCGACGTCAGCATCACCAGTACGGCGACCAACTCGGTGACGCTCTCCGCGCTCAACCTGGCGATCGGCGCCATCCAGAGCACGGTCCCGGTGGAGTTCGACGTGACCGTGCTCCAGTCGTCGGCCACTGCAATGACGACCATTGCCGATGGCGCGTCGATCAACGCCCCCGACGGCAGCGTGACGATCTCCTCGACGGCCAATCGGAACCTGAGCAACTCGGCGAGCGGGGGCGACCCGAACGACACGTTCAACCTGGTGGCCTCGGCCACCGTCTCGACCACGGACGCCGAGACCAACGTCGCGGGCTCCATCAACGCCGGTCAGAATGTCGCGATCACGGCCAGCTCGAACCCAACCGTGAACAACGCAACCCCCTCGGATCAGGTCACGGTGCTCTCCGACATCGGCGACACGTTCCTTGGCAGCGGCATTATCGGCCTCGGTTCGACCGCCTACAGCGGCATCAAGAACTTCATCTCGCGCCTGAGGTCCAGCGCCGCGAGCGCCGCGACCGAGGCCGCCGGCACCGCCGCGACCGGGGCCGAGGCGGCCGACACGTCGTCGGCCCAGAACGGCGGCCCGTCGACCGGGATCTCCGCCGCCCTGGCGATTTTGATCTCGTCCAACACGGCGCTGGCCACGATCGAGGGGACCGCCGTGGTCGACGCGGGCGGCTCGGTCTCATTGGCCTCGTCGATCACCGACGCCATGCTCGTCAGCGCGGAGTCCGAGACGACCGGCGCTACGCCATCGTCCGCGACCGGCTCGGGGAGCTTCTCGACCTATTTCTCCTCGCAGGCCACGAACAAGGACAACGCCGGGTCCACCGCGATTCAGGTCGCGTACTTCGCCAACGACTCCCAGGCGACCGTCGAGCCGTTCGCCGTCATCAACGCGGGCGGAGCCATCTCGATTGACGCCACGACGCTCGTCCCCATCGCGCAGAACGCGTTCTCGAATCTCGCCGAATTCGAGGCCAACATCGGCAACAATATCGTCAACCTCCTCACCAACGACCTGGGCGCGCAGGCGTTCTTCACGACCTGGGCACAGTCCACGGCGAACGGGAACAACAACGGGCTCGCATTCTCGATCGACGTTTACATCGTGCAGAACACGACGATCGCCACGATCGACACCGGGGCCCAGATCAACCAGGACGAGTCGCAGCCCACCACGGCGCAGAACGTCACCGTGGACGCCAGCACCGAGGTCCAGGCCCTGAACGTGTCGGGCGTGTTGCCGACGCTCCTGCAGAACGCCAGTCATCTGAACCTGAATCTGCTGGGCAC
>JAKAUH010000452.1 GCA_021818605.1 Planctomycetota bacterium | reverse complement strand
TCGCGGCTGGGCATCCGGCAGATCGAGCTCGACGTCTTCGCCGACCCGAAGGGTGGCCTGTTCGCCGAGCCGTATCTCCGGAAGCTCGTCAAGAAACGTGACAAGGACCCGGGCCCCGACCCGAACGCCAACGGCCGGCTACGCGAGCCGGGCTTCAAGGTCCTGCACGTCCAGGACGTCGACTTCCTCACCCACGCGTCCACGTTCGTCGACGCCCTCCGCCAGGTCCGCAACTGGTCCCGCGCCCATCCGCGGCATGTGCCGATCTGCGTCCTCGTCGAGCTGAAGGACGAGGCCATCTTCGGCCTGCCAACGCGCCCCGCAAAGTTCGGCAAGGACGAACTCGATGGCGTCGACGAGGCGATCCGCCTGGTGTTCCCTCGCTCCGAGGTCGTCACCCCCGACCGGGTCCGCGGCTCCTCGTCAACCCTCCCTGAAGCGCTCCGACTCCGCGGCTGGCCGGCGCTCGACTCGGTCCGCGGCACGGTTTTGTTCGCGCTGGATAACGAGGGTGCGATCCGCGACCACTACGTCGAGGGCCACCCCGCGCTCGCCGGCCGGATGATGTTCGTGACGGCCGACGATTCGAAGGCCCCCGAGGCTGCCTGGTTCAAGGTGAACGACCCCGTCAAGGACTTCGACCGGATCCGCCACCTGGTTGCCGACGGCTTTCTCGTGAGGACGCGGGCGGACGCCGACACCCGCCAGTCCCGCACCAATGACCCGTCGCAGCGCGACAGGGCACTCGCCAGCGGCGCCCAGTTCATCAGCACCGACTACCCCGAGCCGGACCGGCGGTTCTCCGGCTACCAGGTGCGCCTGCCAGGCGGAGTCGTCGCGCGGTCCAATCCCGTCAGCGGAGATCCGCACTGGGGCGATCGCGATCTCGAGCAACGGCCGGGCGAACAGGGGTCTCCCTGATCCCTCAGCCGATCCGGCCGGCCAGCCGTTCGGCGATCGCCTCGGGATCCTCGTCGGGAGCGATCGGCAGCGCCCGCACCTCCTCAAGTCCGCGGAACCAGGTGGCCTGGCGGCGGGCGAACTGGCGGGTGCGTGTCTGGATCAGCGCGATCGTCTCTTCCAGGGTTGATTGGCCGTCGAGCATCGCAATCACCTCGCGATAGCCGATCGCCTGCGCGGCGACCGAGCTGAGCGGCCGGTCCGCCGCCTGAAGCGACCTGACCTCCTCGACCAGTCCCTGGCCGAAGAAGTCGCGGACCCGACGGTTGATGCATTCGTGCAGAGCCGCGCGGGGCGGTTCGAGCGCGAACACCGGCACCGTCGTCGGCGCGGGCCGCTCGTGCTCGCCCTGAAACGCACTCAGCGGCCGACCGGTCAGCTCGAAGACCTCGAGCGCCCGGATGACCCGGCGGCGATCGTTGGGATGCAAGCGCGCGGCGGTCACCGGGTCGACGGCCGCCAGCCGCGCATGAAGCGCCGCATCTCCCTCGGCGTCGGCCTCGTGCTCGAGCCGCCGCCGCCGCTCGACGTCCGAGCCTGGGCCCTCGAAAAGTCCCCGCAAAAGGGCCTTGAGGTACAGCGGCGTTCCTCCGACAAACAGCACCCGGCGTCCCCGCGACTCCACCGCGCGCACCGCCTCACCAGCCCACTCGCGATAGTCGGCCACGCTGGCCGATTCCCACGGCTCGATCACGTCGATCAGGTGGTGCGAGATCCCGCCCCGCTCGGCCATCGTCGGCTTCGCCGTGCCGATGTCCATTCGTCGGTAGATCGTGGTCGAATCCATCGCCACGACCTCGGCGTCCAGCCGACGCGCCAGCGCCACGCCGACAGCCGTCTTGCCCGCCGCCGTCGGACCCGTCAAGTAAAGGGCTCGATGAAAGCCGCCTGAGACCATGGTTGGTTGGTGCTTGGTCGCCGCGATGTCCCTGGACTTACGACATTTCCGTCGTCGACGCCGTTGGGTGCAAGAGAGACGTTGTGACGCGCGATCGCCGAAGGTAGTGTGGCCATTGGCCGGGTCCGCGCCCAGACCTTGTTCGATTGGACGTTTGAGCCGCGCGGATCGTCGTTCCTTCGGGTGGACGGCCGCGGCGATGCGCGGACGGGCCGGCCGAAGGTCCGTATTCTTGGATATCCTGGAAATCATCGATCTGAAATGGGAGTTGTTCCATGCCTTCGGCCTCTTCGTCCGAATCCGCACCTGCAAGGTCCGCCCGACCGATCCACCGGGTCGCCATCGTCTTCGCGGGCGGGCCAGCTCCGGCGGCCAACGCGGTGATCTCGACGGCCGCCGCGTCCTTCCTCCGCCATGGCATCGAGGTCCTCGGCATTCTGCACGGCTACGCACACCTGGTCGAATTCACAGAAGATCATCCTATGCAAGAGGGGCACGACTACATCAAGCTCGACCAGTCGCGGCTGAAGCGAACGCGGAACACGCGGGGCATCCTGATCGGCACGTCGCGGACCAATCCCGGCAAGGACGTCTCGAGCCCCGCGCACCTGGCCGATCCCCAGCGGACCGCGCCCTTGCACCGCGTGCATCAGGCGCTCGACTCGCTGGGCGTCGACGCGCTGATCTCGATCGGCGGCGACGACACGCTCAAGACGGCGAACAAGTTCCAGCGGTTCCAGGAACACCTGCCGGCGGGCTCGCGGCGGATCCGCGTGGTCCACGTCCCCAAGACGATCGACAACGACTACCGCGGGATCGACTTCACCTTCGGCTACTTCACGGCCGTCGAGTTCCTCGCCAGCGAGATCCGCAACCTGCTGGCCGACGCCGAGTCCAACCGCATGTACTTCCTCGTCGAGTCCATGGGCCGAAGCGCCGGCTGGCTGGCCTATGGTGCCGCCATCGCCGGCGAGGCCAGCAAGGTCATCAGCGTCGAGGACCTCGACGACAGCCTGATGACCGAGGAAACGCTCACTGACCCGAAGACCAACCGCACCACGACGCGCAGGGTCCTCCAGCCCGAGAAGCTCGTCGGCCAGATCGTCCACGTGATGCTCGCGCGCGAGAAGGAAGGCAAGGAGTTCGGCGCCGTCGTGCTGGCCGAGGGCCTGGCGCAGCACCTCCCCGCCAGGTATCTCGAGGGAGCCAAGTTCGATGAGCACGGCCATATCTCGCTGCCCGAGACCGAGCTGGCCAGGTCGCTCGCGAAGCCCGTCGAGGCCGAGTACACCAGGCAGACCGGCAAGAAGCGGCGCGTCACCGGCGTGCAGCTCGGCTACGAGGCCCGCTGCGCTCTGCCCCACGCGTTCGACGTGATCCTCGGCAGCCAGCTCGGCGTCGGATCGTTCCGTGCCCTCGTCGAGGACGGCCTGGACGGCGTCCTGGTCTCGGTCTCGGGCCAGTTGAGCCTCAGCTACGTGCCGTTCGACAAGCTCATCGACCCCGAGACGCTCGTCACCGTCGTCAGGATGATCCCGACCGGCTCCGACTTCCAGAAGCTGGCCCGAATCCTCGAGAACTACCCACACGACTGAGCGGCTGCCGGCGGGTGGTGGCCCGATTCGATCACCGGGCCAACACCCACCGGACGATCTCGCGGTAGCTGGGCGTCTTGCCCTGCATCAACAGACCCGTGCGGAACACCTTCGCCGCCGCCCACACGCAGAGGATCGTCGTCAGCATCGTGCCGACGATCGCCAGTCCGACCTGCCAGGCCGGCGGCGACGGCCGCAGGGCCATGCGCATCAGCATCAGGAACGGGCTAGCCGGCGGGAACAGCGACACCCCCACCGACAGTCCGCTCGACGGGTCCTTCAGCACCGCCACCATCGCCATCGACGGCAGCATCACCAGGATCATCACCGGCATCATCAGCGACTGGGCGTCCTTCAGGTCGGCGCAGGCCGCGCCGATCGCCATGAACAGCGAGCCATACAGCAGGATCGCCAGCACGAGGAAGAGCCCCAGCGACGCCAGGATACCCAGCGAGAGAGCGTCGGCGTAACCGTAGTAGGCCGCCAGCCCATACCCGCCTCCCACGTACAGCACCGCCAGGACGACGCCGATCCCTGCAAAGCCGAGCAGCTTCCCCATCATCAGCTCGAATGGTGGAACGGAGCCGAGCAGGACCTCGCTGATCTTGCTCATTTTTTCCTCCATGGCGCTATTGAGCAGCTGCGGCGTTGTGGTCATGACCAGCAGGAACATCGTCAGCATGAGCGCCATCGGGACCGCGATCGTCCGCACGGGATCGACCTTCTCGGCCGCCCTGATCTCCGGCTCGCCGCTGGGGGCATGGTCCGCGCCGGGCGAGGTGGCAAGCACCGCCGTCGTCGCGGCACGCTCGACCAGTCCCAGGTTCTCGAGCTGGAGCGGTTGATTCAGCCGGTCGGCCAGCTCCGGGTCGAGCCCGGCAGCTCGGAATCGGCGCTTCCGGACCTCGGCGTTGACAATCCCGATCAGCCAGTTGCGCACGACGTCGTCATTCGGGTTGTCCGAATGGTACTCGAGCGCCAGCGGCCGGACACTGTCGGCCGTCGGCGGCTTGACGGCCTCGGCGGGGATGACTGCATAGGCATCGAGCTGACCGCGTCGGATCCGATCCGACAGTTCGAGCGAAGCGGCACCGGCCGAGAGCGATGGAGCGACCTTTTCCAGTCGGAGTGGGGGGCGCGTCAAGTTGCCCTTCGGACCGGCCAACTGTTCGTTGTAAGTCTTCACCGCGGTCTCGATTGACGAGAGAAGCTCACCTGTCCGGTCGACCACGGCGAACGTGCGAGGTCGGGCGTCCACTCGCCGCGCGGCGAGTGCCTGGATTCCCATCGACAGCCCGATGATCACGGGCATGAAAAACATCCCCACGAGGAACGCCCTGGTCCGCACCGCCGTGCCGAACTCGGCCGAGGCGACCACCCAGATCTTCTTGATGTCAGGCGACATGGCTCATGGGCTCCGGGATGGTGTCGAGCTCGGGTGCCGCGATCCGGACGAAGATATCGTGGAGCGAAGGCCGGGCGATCTCGAACCGCTCGACGCGGGTCCGGCCGATGATTGCGGCGAGCAGGTCCTGCGAATCGCCCCGCCATCGGACCTCCTGATAGTTGCCGTGGTCGTTGATCTCCTCGATGCCCGAGATCCCACGCAGGGCGTCGATACCAGCCTCGGTCCGCACCCGGATCGTATCCTGCCCATGGCTCGCCTGGATCTCGTCGAGCGTACCGTCGAGCACCTTGCGACCCTGGTAGATCATGAAGATCCGGTCGCACAGCCGCTCGGCAACCTCCATGTCGTGCGTCGAGAACACGATCGTCGTCCCCTCGCGCCTCAGGTCGAGCACGGCGTTCTTGACGACCTCGGCATTCACCGGGTCCAACCCGGTGAACGGCTCGTCGAGGATCAGCAGCTCGGGGCGGTTGAGCACGCTCGCGATGAACTGGATCTTCTGCGCCATCCCCTTCGACAGCGCCTCGACCTTGTGGTCGATGTACGACGAGAGCTTCATCCGGTCGAGCCACGATTCGATCGACCGGTCGAGCTCCGGCCGGCGAGTTCCCTTGAGCGCCCCGTAATACCTGAGCAGGCGTCTCACCGACATCCGTTTATACAGCCCGCGCTCCTCGGGAAGGTAGCTCACGCGGTCATGTGCCGCGCGCGTTCCGCGCTCGCCCAGCACCTCGATCTCGCCGCTGTCAGGCAAGAGGATATGCATGATCATCCGTAGCGTCGTCGTCTTGCCCGACCCGTTCGGACCGATGAAGCCGTACAGCGACCCGCGCGGGACCGACAGGTCCAGCCGGTCGACCGCGACCTTCTCACCAAATCGCTTCGTCACACCCCGGATCGTGATCGCATCGCTCATGGCGGTTCACCGTGTGCGGTCGGGGCCCCTTCGCCCGTTGCCAGCGCAGACCGAATCAAGCGCCCCGCGGAGAGATTCGTCGGCCACCGCGACTTCTTGATAGGACGATTGTCCGAGGTTAGGGGCCGGCTGTCAAGCCGCGACGGATGCGATCGCAGAGCAGGATCGCGAGGATGGTCTTGGCGTCCTCGATCCGGCCGTCGTGGACCATGGCCAGCGCGTCGGTCCAGGGGACGACCACGGTCTCGAGCTCCTCGTCGAGCTCGGGGCGTGTGTCGCCTGGTTGCAGGTCCTCGCAGAGGAACAGGAACATGCGTTCGTCCATCACGCCGGGGCTGACGAACCAGTCGCGCACCCGGCGGATCGACCCGGCGCGGTAGCCCGTTTCCTCGATCAGCTCGCGCTCGGCCGTCTGCTCGGGGGCCTCGCCGGGGTCGATCGTGCCGGCGGGGACCTCGAGCAGCGTCCGGCCGATGGCGTACCTTCGGTTGCGCACCAGGCAGACGTGATCGGCATCGACCATCGGCACGAGCGCGACGGCGCCGCGGTGCAGCACGACCTCGCGTTCGGCGGTCGTCCCGTCCCGCAGCGCGACCTCCTGGAGCGCCAGGTCGATCTTGCGCCCGCGGAAGATGATCCGACGGCCGGGCTGGGGTTCGCTCATCGCGGTCGCATCCTCCGGGGGTTACGACCGGATCGTCAGTACGGGGCAGGGGGCCTCGCGCACGATCCGCTCGGCGACCGAACCCAGGAAGACATGCGAGAGCCCCGTGCGGCCGTGGGTGGCGATCACGAGCAGGTCGATCTTTTGATCCTCGGCATACGCGGAAATCACCTCGACCGGGCTGCCCCACCGGACGGTCGTGATCACCGAGCGCGGCGTGCCCCAGTCGGGCGGGATCAGCTTCGACAGCGTCTCGCGCGAGCGATCCTCGTTCTCCTGGTAGTATTCCGGCGGCATCACCGGCATCAGCAGCGGGTCAGGCCCCGCCGGCACGATCTCGGAAAGGACATGCAGCAGGTGCAGCTCGGCCCCCAACCGTTCGGCCAGGCCGCAGGCGTAGCGCACGGCCCGCTCCGAGTGCGGGCTAAAATCGGTCGGCGCGAGGATGGTGCGGATCTCCAGCACGGGTGTTCGCTCCTCATTTCGCCAGAACCAGTGGACCGGCAGAACCGGGGACAGGCGCGGCGAGGAGCCCATCCCCGGAGCCAGTCCCCAATTCTGTTCGAGCCTCTCAGCGCTCCTCACGGACCAGGGCATGGAACCGCTTGCTCAGCTCCCGCGTGATCGGGCCGGGCCGGCCGTCGCCGATGACGCGGCCGTCGCACTCGACCACCGGGATCAGCTCGGCGGCCGTGCCTGTCAGGAAGCATTCCTCGGCCTTGAAGACGTCGAGCCGGTCCATTGTCCGCTCGATCACCTCGTAGCCGGCCGCGCGCGCCAGCTCCATCACCGCGGTGCGGGTGATCCCCTCGAGGATCCCTGAGTCCGCGCTGGGCGTGTGGATCCGGCCGCCCTGCACGACGAACACATTGTCGCCCGTGCACTCGGCCACCTCGCCCTTGTGGTTGAGCATCAGCGCCTCGAGGCAGCCGGCCTGGGTCGCCTCGATCTTGCCCATGATGTTGTTCAGGTAATTGAGCGACTTGATCCGCGGGTTGACGGCGTTGGGGTGGTTGCGCGTCGTCGCCGCCGTGATGATCTTCAGCCCGTGCTCGTACAGCTCGGGCGGGTAGAGCGCGATCTTGTCGGTGATGATGATGACCTGGGGATCGGTGGTCTTCCGCGGGTCGAGACCCAGGCTGCCGGCCCCTCGGGTGACGACGACCCGGATATACGCGTCAACCAGCGAGTTGACGGCGAGCGTCTGCCGGACGGCGTCGACCATCTG
>JAKAUH010001029.1 GCA_021818605.1 Planctomycetota bacterium | reverse complement strand
CGAAACTGTGGTAGCCCCGGAGGGTGAGATAGGCTCCCAGGATCAGGAGCACCGGCAGCCAGCGCGGTGTTGGGCTCGGACGTGTCTCGTCGCTCGCTGGATCTCGCGTGATCGGCACGGGTTCCCTCCCGCGGGCTCACTCCGTCACTCAGGCAGGCAGGCCGATGACGCACTGCGATCCAGGGGCCGGCTCGATCATCGGCGCGTGGAGTGTGCCGCGGCGGGTCCGAGCCGTCAACCTCACCTCGAGCGGGCGGCGGCCTCGACGGTCGCCTTGAGCTCGGCGATTGTCTTCTCGAGCTCGGGGTCGATGGCCCGATGGATCGGGACCTCGATGGGTGGCGGCACGGGCGGACCTGTCGTGCTCTCGTCGACGGGCGCGGCGGCATGACCACCGCGAGTGGCTCCATCCCGGCTGGCGGTCTGGACGATCGGGTCATCCTGCGCCTCGGGCTTCTTCGCGTCGTCGCGGTGCAGATGCCCCATGCGCTGGATGTGGTTCACCAGATGCTGCACCGGCGGCGACTTCCAGATCCGCTCGGCGGGATGGTACTGGTTATCCAGGCGGATCGCCCTGGATTGTCGGGCCTGGGCGTTGGCCCAGGGAAATCCCTCCAGGTGCTTCAGGGCGAACATCTGGATGCCGGCCGTCACGAACGCCGCGTACACGGCCCCCTTGCCGATGCCGAGCAAGAACCCGGCGAACTGGTCGTGGCGGCTGCGCTGAGGTGGGAACCCCGGAACCTCGGGCCTCTTCGTGATCTTGATGAAGAGCGTGGTCACACCCACGATGACGACGTAGCTGAGCGCGGCGGCAACCCACCAGAGCAGCGGGTCGAGCAGCTCATGCGGGACGCTCGCCAGGTAGCGGACCACATGGGGCTTCGCCTGGTCGCGCACCGGGTCAGCCAGGTAGAAGCAGGCGACCAGGCCGCCCAGGCGGATCGCCTGATAGACGAAACCCTTGATCCAGCCGCGAATCGCGGCGATCAGGATGAGGATCCCCAGCGCAATGTCCAGACCCATCGTGATCCCCCCGTCCCGTCGCCGCCATCTCGGCAGGTGTCGTTTCTCAGTATGTTCGTCGGCCGCGGCCGGATCTTCGAGGAAACCCTCCGGCGTATCCCAGAGAATCGGCATCCGACCGGTTGAAACTTCAGGAATTCCGCGCCACCATGGAAACGACATACGGAGCGAATGGGGCGCCGGCTCCGAGCATTCCTCTCCATCGGCCTTTCACGACGGGAGTGACCTCATTGGGTGGATCCTCGCGCTCATTCCATCGGCAGCGGCGCTTCGCCCTGCTGGCAGTGGTCGCACTGATTCTCCTGGCGGGCCGTCCGGCGATCGCCGACGAGTTCGGCCGGATCGTCGGCCCGCCGCTGTTCAACATTCCGACCCGGAGCGCGACGGCCGGCACGGCTCGCCTGAGCATCCGGTCGATCGAGGCGATGCCCGAGGTGGTGCGGGGCGAGCGTGCGGCCTTCATTGTCGTGGCGACCGAAGACGGTAATCTGGCGAAGCTGCTCGTGGCGCCCGGGTTGCGCCGCCAGCCAGGAGCCGGGCGCAAGGGTGAGCTCGCGCCGGTGCTCCAGATCGAGCGGTTCGAGACGATCGACGGCGGCGACCGGGTCGCGCGCAAGGCTCGCGGACGGGACGTTCTTTTGTTCGACGGCTTTGAGTTTGACCTGGACACGGGCCAGGTCGTTCCGCCGGGCTTCGGCGGGGACGTTGGCTACTCGCTCAAGGGGAACGACGGACCCGAGCTGACCGCGCTGGGAAAAGGCAGGCTGTTCCCGATCGAGCGGCCGATCGTCCTGCCGGCCGCGGGGCCCGGCCAGCCCTCGCCCGGTTTAGCCGTGGTGCCAGCCGATTTCAATGGGCGGTACACGTTGGTCGCGAATGGTCAGACCTCCGGTGCGCTGGAGCTGTCGGTCGATGGTGGTGGCGATATATCCGGCCGGTTCCGGAGCGATCGCAACGGCTCGGTCTATCCGGTCACCGGCAAGGTGGCCGCCGACCTTCCGCGCCGGATCGAGTTCGAGATCAAGTTTCCCCGCACGCGGCAGAATTACGAGGGCCTGCTCTGGACCGAGGACAAGAACGTCTTCGCCGGCACGGCGAGGATTGTCGAGCACCCGTATAGCTTCGTCGCGGTGCGAGAGGGCGCGTCGTTCGTGCCCGAATCGCTCGAGGCAGCGAGCCCGCCGCGGCCGCCGTCGACGATCTCGGCCTCGACCCGCGTGGTTGGCCTGGAGGCGGCCGAGGATCGCTACACGATCGACGGCCGCTCCTGCTCGGCCGACGAGCTGAAGGCCGCCCTGACCGCTGCGGTGAAGTCAGGGTCCGCTGCGGCGGTGCTCGTCCGTGTGGCGCCGGATCGGCCGTATCACCGCGTCGAGCGGGCGGTCCGGCTCATCCGCGCAGCCGGCATCGCGAGTATCCGCCTGGCGGCGGAGGCGCCTGAGTGAATGGGCGGACCCCGTTTGCCCAGGGCCCGGATATGGTAGGATTCCTCACCGCGGCGTTCGCAGCCGCTGGAGGGGAGCGTTTGGCCGGCTGGTGCCGCCCCTGGTCTTCAAAACCAGTGTGAGACTTGGCGACAAGCCTCAGGTGGGTTCGATTCCCATCCGCTCCCGTTTCCTCACGCCTGTTCATCCAGATACCCGCACGCCCTCAGATGCCGGACGCTCCGCGCCACTCGCTCGTGCCGTGCCTCAAGGCCCGGCTCGGGCTCGCCGCCGATCCCTTCGATCTCGATCGTGTAGGGACCGGCGAAATCGACGCTGTCGAGGATCTTACGCACCCGGACGAAATCGACGGCGCCGCCGTCTCCGACCGCCGGGAAATACCAGTCCTCGAAGCCCCCGCGGTTGTCCTTGATGTGAACGTTGCGCACGAGGTGTTTCACACGCTCCAGCTCGTCGCACGGGTCGGCGTCCTGGTTGTAATACGCGATGTTCCCCGTATCGAAGTTGAGCCGGACGCTGGGGTGGTCCACGTCCGACATCAGGGCGAGCATCGCAGCGGCGTTCTGAGTGGGGCCCTTGTGCGTCTCGAGCGCCAGGGTGATGCCCGACTCGGCGGCCACGTCGCCCAGATGGCGCAGGTTCGTCACGATCGACTTACGCTCGGCCGTGCTGGTCGGCTGGCCGGCTCCCGTGACGCAGATGGGAACTGCAAACCACCGCGCCGCGAACCGGATGCGGCGCTCGGTGAGATCCCGGCCCTCGACCGTGCGGATGTCGGCACCGCCGACGTTGCAGCCGCTGATGACGACCTCGTGACGTGACAGCAGGGCCTTGAAGTCCTCGACCGTCCGGTCATCGTCCTTCTCGGTGATCACGGCCGATTCGGGAATGACCAGGCCGCCGAAGTTATGGCCGCGGAGGGCCAGCTCCAGGTGCGCGATGCCGGCGTCGCGGATCCGCTCGGCGGCCGCGCGCACGCCCGAAGGCCCGTAGCTGTTCGTGAAGCAACTGATGATCCGCTTCATGGCGAGGTTGTTCCGTCCAGGGGTTCGAGTGCGAGGGGAAACTCGTCGCCGGGGTCGGCGATCCGGACGGCGTAGCGGCCCTCAAGCACGGCGAGGAGTGTCCGGCCGCAGAGGTCAGCCCGCCAGCCCTGGAGCAGGAGCGGCTGGTGATGTTCGGGCCGTCCTTCGATGTACCAGCGGATCAGGTTTTTGATGTCCGACTGATTGGCCACGAGTGAGCCGGCGATACGGGCGCGGGCGCAGCACTGGGCGAGCACGCCGGAGAGCAGCCCGGAGATCGTCGATACGCCGGGCGGCTCCTCGAACCGCGACGGCGGCTCGGGGAGCGAGTCCTCGGGGACCGTGCGGGCCGAGTCGAGTACGTCGAGGATTTCGTCGGCGCGGCTGAGTAGCCCCGGGCGGTTGAAGTCGCGCAGCGCCTCGAGCCCGCGGCGGTTGGTCGGGAGCCGCTTGGCGATCGCGACGAGCACGTCATCTCGCATCACCTGGCGCAGCGGGCGATTCTGCCGCCGGGCCTCGTCCTCGCGCCATTCTGACAGCAACCGCGCCGCCTCGAGCCCCCGGCGATTGAGCTGTCCCAGCCCGGGAAGCCTGCGCCATCGGTCCTCGTCGGCTCGCTGGGCGATCTCCTGGATATAGACCTCGAACTCCTGCTCGGCCCACTCGGTGCGGCCGAGTTCGCCGAGTTGCGCGATCAGGTCGTCGGCGATCGGGAGCAGGTGCCGGACATCGTCCAGGGCGTACTCGACCTGGCCCGATGACAACGGCCGGCGCCGCCAGTCCGTCCGGGTTTCGCCGCCGCCGATTGAGATGCCCAGGATCTGACCGACCAGGTTCACCAGGGAGAGCGGATAGCTGTAGCCGACGAGCCCTGCGGCCATCTGCACGTCGAACACACGGCGCGGGAGCTTGCCCGTGCGCAGCAGGCAGATCCTCAGATCCTCGCCGGCGGCGTGCATGACGACGTCCATCGTCGCGTCGCAGACCACGTCCCAGAACGGTCCGAGGTCGCGAACGGCCAGCGGATCCACCAGCGCCAGTCGTTCGCTCGAAGCGACCTGGATCAGGCAGAGTTGCGGTTCGAAGGTGGACTCCGAGACAAACTCGGTGTCGAAGCTGAATCGGCCCATCGCCCGCAGGTGGTTCACCAGGGCGAGGAGCTGCGGCTGTGTCGTGATGAGCGATTCGCCCGAGACGGTGGACATGGTAGGCTGTTCTCGCCTGAGGTCGGATGGGTCGAGATGCGATTGCCGTCAGTGCAACAAGGAGCCGGGCATCGTTCCCACGCGTCTGCGGGCCGGGCGTCTTCGCCCGCCGGCGGGTCATCACGACGGTGGATGAGGCGGCGGCTCCGGGTGCTCGTCGAGGAAGCGGAGGATCACGCCGTTGGCCACCGGCGGATTCTCGTAGGGCGCGAGATGCCCCGCGCGGGGGACGACCTCGAGCCGGGCGCCGGGAATGGCGTCGGCCATCGCCTGGAGCTCGACCGGCGGCGTGATCGCGTCCTCCTCGCCGACGAGGACGAGCGTCGGAACGCGAATCCGGGCGAGCACGGGAGTCCGATCCGGCCGCGCGGCCATCGCCCGCAGGGCGCCGATAACCCCGCGGGCGGAGTTCCGCTCCATCACCCGCCGGAGCGGAGCCACGAGCTCGGGCCGGTTCTCGACAAACCACGGCGAAAAGAGCCGCGGGATCATGGCCTCGATGGCCGGGCCGGGGTTGCCCGCCTTCAGCACGGCCTGCGCCAGCTCCTCGCGCTTCGCGATGGCCTCGGGCGAATCCGCCGCTGCGCGAGTGTCCATCAGCAACAGGGCACGGAGCCGATCCGGGTAGCGCTCCGCCAGCGAGAGCGCGACGTATCCGCCCATCGACAGGCCGCCCACAACCACCGGCACATCCAGGCCCAGAGTGTCGAGCAGCTCGATGACGTCGTCGGCCATCTCGTCGATCGTGTAGTCGCCGTCAGGGGCCGGAGACTCGCCGTGACCGCGCAGGTCGGGCGCGATGACCCTATACATCGAGCCGATCGCCGTGACCTGCTCCTTCCACATCGCCCGGCCCAGCGGAAACCCGTGGAGCAGGACGACGGCGGGCCCCGGCCCTTCATCCGTATAAGCCAGACGCATGGCGATTCCCCGGTGTGTCATCGGGCTGAGAGACTCGATTATAAAGCAGCCGCCGGCGCGAATCGAGGAGTCTTTCGCAGAGTCTCTTATGGACCAGCGCGTCTGTGGCTACAGCCCCTGGCGGGGCGGCCGGCGAATTCCTAGAATGAGCGTGATTCGACGATCAGGATTCTCCAACGGCCACCGAGGACGAGGATACGCTCTGATGCCCACGCCCAACGAACTTTACGACCGAGCGATCGAGCTGAGGGATCGCGGCGACAAGCCGGGAGCGATCGCGCAGCTCGAGGAGGCCGTCGGCATCGACCCAGCGTTCGCGATCGGGCACGGCATGCTCGCCAAGCTGTATGCCGACCTCGCCGAGGCCGACAAGGCGATCGAGCACGCCCAGCGGGTCGTCGAGCTCGAGCCGGACGACACGTTCAGCTACACCGCGCTTTCGGTCATCTATCAGCGCTGCGGTCGGATTCCCGAGGCCGAGCAAGCCAAGGCGATGGCCTGGCAGAAGCAGATGGGCCTGGAATAACTCTGCCCGATTTCACCCGAACCTTGGCCCTCGAGGTCCGAGCATGCCCGGCTCTTTCTCCTCGCGCAGGTCCATCCTCGTCCTGGTTCTCGTCGCGGCGGGGACGCTTCCCGCCCGAGGGCAACAGGCGGCGTCCACTCCGCCCGCCGCCGAGCCCTGGATTGCGGCCCACCGGACGGAGCTCGACGCGCTCTACAAGCACCTGCATACCCACCCCGAGCTATCGTTCCAGGAACACGAGACGGCCCGGCGGATCGCCGAGGAGCTGCGCAAGGCCGGCGCCGAGGTGACGACGGGCGTCGGCCGGGTCGGCGTGGTCGGTGTGCTCCGCAACGGGCCCGGGCCGGTTGTCCTGGTGCGGACCGACATGGATGCCCTGCCCGTTACCGAGGAAACGGGGCTTCTCTACGCCAGCCGCCAGAAGGCGACCGACAAGGCCGGGCGGTCCGTCGGCGTGATGCACGCCTGCGGACACGACGTCCACATGACCTGCTTCGTCGGCACGGCGCGCTGGCTGGCCGACCACAAGGATCGGTGGTCTGGGACCGTCCTCCTGGTCGCCCAGCCCGCCGAGGAGGCCATCGGCGGCGCCCGCGCGATGCTTGACGACGGCCTGTATTCCCGCTTCCCGCGGCCGACCTTCGCCCTGGCCCTGCATTGCACGGCCGACCAACCGACCGGGACCGTCCACTATTGCCCGGGGCCGATGCTCGCCAGCTCGACCTCGGTGCTCATCACCCTCCGGGGAAAGGGCGGTCACGGAGCCTGGCCGCATCGCACGGTTGACCCGATCGTGCTGGCGTCGCTCGTCGTGCTGGACCTCCAGACGATCGTCAGCCGCGAGATCGCGCCGGGCGATCCAGCCGTCGTGACGGTCGGCTCGATCCACGGGGGCACCAGGCACAACATTATCCCGGATGAGGTCAAGCTTCAGCTTACGTTGCGGGCGTTCTCCGAGTCGGTCCGGCAGCAGTTGCTCGAGGGGATCCGCCGCCGCGTCGACGGGCTGGCGAAGGCGCATCGAGCACCCGAGCCCTCGGTGGTCGTCGAGGAATCGACCCCGCCGACGATCAACTCGCCCGATCTGGTCGAGCGCGTAGTGGCGGCCTTCCGCGAAGCTTTTGCCTCGGAGAAGGTGATCAGGACCTCACCCGTCATGGGTGCCGAGGACTTCGGTCTCTTCGGCGAGGGGAAGATCCCGGTCTGCATGTTCTGGATCGGCACGATCGACCCCGCGCGGATCGAGGCGGCGCGGACCCGCAACGAGACCCTGCCGGCCCTGCATTCGTCGAAGTATTACCCCGACCCGGGGCCGAGCATCGAGACCGGTCTCCGGGCGATGACCTCGGCGGTCGTGAAGCTCCTGCCGGTCCGATAATTCGCCAATGGCGGGCTCAGCCGGGCCCTCGGTGTGGTTCAGCCGCCAAGGGGGCGCCTGCGGCCGATTTCGACTCGCGAGCTGGGGGCTCGTAAGCTACGCTGGTGATATTACGCCGGCAGAAAAGTAGGTCAGGCGCTCAGCCTGA
>JAKAUH010000005.1 GCA_021818605.1 Planctomycetota bacterium | reverse complement strand
GCGGTGTTGTCCGCCGGCAAGGCGTCGGCATACTCGATCCTCGCTCTCAATCGCCCGCCGTCGGCCGAGGTCTTCTCGAACATCCGGACGACCGGCTGACCGGGAGCCAGTGTCAGCGGCACCACGTCGATCGGGTCATCGTCCAGGTCGAGTTCCAGCCGGCACGACACCGGCTCCTTCGAATAACTCGCCGCCTCAACGAGGATCTCATACCCGATCGGGTCGACCAGGCTGCGCCTGGCCTGGAGCCGCGTGATCGCGACGTTGTTCGTCTCGGCCTCGCCGACCTGGAGGAATTCGACGTCATTTTGCCGTGCCATCTCGCCGGCCGCGTCGAACCCGGCGTCGGTGATCACAATCGCCTTCCGCGTCTTCTCCGTCCCCGACAGCAGTCGACTTGCCAGTGTCACCGCCTCGCTGATCCGCGTCGGCGCGTCGATCGGCGCGATCGTGTCGATCGCCTCGCGCAACGTGCGCTGGTGGTCCGTCAAACCGCAGGCGACCCTGGGCTCAGGTCCCGCCGCGATGATCGCCAGCTCGTCGCCCAGGCGCAGGCCATCGACGATCCGCCGGGCCTCAGATTTCGCCGATTCGAGCCGCGTCGGCAGGACATCGTTCGCATTCATGCTCGCCGAGTTATCCACCACCACGACCAGTCGCCGCGCCTGGTTCTGCTGCCACCGAAAGATCGGGTCGGCCAGCGCCAGGATCAGAAGCGCGAGGAGGGCCAGTTGCAATAGCAGCGAGATCCAGTGCCGTAGCGTCTGCCAGAGCGACCGGGGCTTCTTCTCCTCGAAGATCTGCTCCCAGAACAAAAGCGTCGACACCGGCACCCGCCGGACTCGAACCTTCAGGATGTAGAACGCCACGATCGGCAGGGCGAGTGTCCCGAGCGCCAGCGCGGCGGGATGAACAAGGTTCATGCGAGCGCTCCCGCCGCCCGCATCATGCGGAGCAGCAGCTCATCGAAGGGGACCTCGGTGGCTGCGAGGGCCCCGCCGATCGCATAAGAGTTGCAGTACTGCTGCACCGACTCCACGAACTCCTTGAAGATCTTGCGGTACTGGCGGAGGTTCCGCTCGGTGACCGTCACCTTGCGCACCGTGCCGCTCTCGACATCCTGGAGCTCGATGTCTCCCTTGAACCCCGGATCCGCGTCCTTGCGATCCACGATATGCACGACATGCGGCTCATACCGATGGTGCCGCAGCAGATCCAGCCCGCCCTGAAAGCCTTTCGGGTCGAACAGGTCGCTCAGCACGATCGCCAGCCCGCGCCGCTGGCCCCTGTGCACAAGATTCGTCACCACCCGCGCCAGGTCGGTCGCCGAGCCCTGGGTCTCCAATCCTTCCAGGAACTTCAAGAGCGCCAGGATCCGCCCCTTGCCGCGCGTCAGCGGCAGATCGGCGACGATGTCGCCGGCATACCCCACCACGGCCACGCGATCGAGGTCCGCGAGCGCGATGTATCCGAGAGCCGCCGCGACCCGCCGGGCATAATCGAACTTCACCGGATCGCCGAACGCCATGCTCCGCGAGCAGTCCAGAAGCAGGTAGACATGCAGATCTTCCTCCTCCTGGAACCGTTTCAACAGCAGCTCGTCATGCCGCGCAAAGACGTTCCAGTCGAGATACCGATAATCATCGCCGGGGTAATACTCGCGATGGTCGGCGAACTCGATCCCGCCGCCAAGCTGCATCGTCCGCCGCTGGGCCAGCAACTGGCCGCGAAAGACCCGGCGGGAGACCAGCGAGAGGTATTCGAGCTTCTTGAGAAAGTCGGAGTCGAATAGCATGGTTCAAAGTGGCAAGTGTCAAGTGTCAAGTGGCAAGTGAAGTTACTCGGATACGCCACACGCGAGTGACCGAGAAAGGCCGCCGAGCAGACGACCCACCTCCTTGGTCTTCTCGAGCAAGCTTGTCCGGTGTGGCTCCCTGGCATAATCGAGTCGAGCGGCGATAAGGATCTGGGTCTCCAGCTCCTGGAGCGAACCTCTGGCGATCGCAAGATAACGGAGAAAATCCCGCGTCGTTTCTCGGCCTTGACCCTCCGCGATATTGGATGGAATCGAGACGTCGGCACGGCGAATCGGATTCGTTAACCCGAACCTTTCCCTGGGAGGGAATCGCTCGGTGACCTCGTACACATGGATCACGAGATCCATCGCTCTCTGCCAGGCGATGAGGTCCTGGTACTGTCGCACCCCCACGCGCACACCTCCCTCGTTTGTCACTCGCCACTCGCCACTTCCCGCGCCACTTGTCACTTCTCGAGTCACTTGCCACTTGCCACTTGTCACTTCCCGACCCACTTCCCGAGCCACTCGCCACTCGCCACTCGACCGTCAGGCCGCCACGGCCGGCACGACCGTCCGCAAGAGGTCATCAATGATGTCGTCGGCCTGAACGTTCTCGGCCTGGCCCTCGAAGTTGAGGATGAGGCGATGGCGGAGCGCGGCGTGGGCGGCGGCCCGCAGGTCCTCACGGGCGACGTGATACCGGTGGTCGAGGATCGCACGGATCTTGGCGGCCAGGATGATCGCCTGGGCTCCGCGAGGCGACGAACCGTACCGGACATAGCGCTTCGTCATCTCGGTCGCCAGTGCGCTCTCGGGATGCGTGGCCAGCACGAGCGCGACGCCGTAGCGCCTCAGTTCATCGGCGATCGGGATCTGCCGGGCGAGCCGCGAGAGCTCGACGATCCGGTGTCCGTCAAAAACCGGCTGGGCATGCGGGGTGGCCGCCTCGGTGGTGCGGTCGAGGATCAGCTCCATCTCCTCGGCCGTGGGGAACTTCACCAGCAGCTTGAAGAAGAACCGGTCGAGTTGGGCCTCGGGCAGTGGGTACGTGCCCTCCATCTCCAGCGGGTTCTGCGTGGCGAGGACGAAGAACGGCGGCTCGAGCAAATGCGTGTTCCCCGCCACGGTCACCGACCGCTCCTGCATCGCCTCGAGCAGCGCCGACTGGGTCTTGGGCGTGGCGCGATTGATCTCATCGGCCAGCACGAGGTTGGCAAACAGCGGCCCACGCTGGAACTCGAACCGCCGCATGCCCTCGGGCGTCTCGTGCAGGACGTTGGTCCCGATCAGATCCGCGGGCATCAGGTCGGGCGTGAACTGGATTCGCTGGAACTTCAAATGAAGCGCATCGGCCAGCGTGCGCACCAGCAGCGTCTTGCCCAGCCCCGGCACGCCCTCCAGCAGCACGTGCCCGCCCGCGATCAGCGCGGTGAGCGTGTCGTCCACGATCTCGCGATGGCCGACGATGACCTTCAAAACCTCCTGCCGCAGCGCCTCGAAGTCCGACCGGAACCCGTCGAGCTGCTGCTTCAATTCCTCGGGCGTCTGCGTATCACTCATGCGCGGCTCCTGGATAAGATATGCGACGAGCGCGGTTCGATGGCCATCGCCCCGATCAGACAGTTCTCTCCAGGGTTACCAGCGTCTTTCACCGTCCCTCTGCCTCGATCAATCCGGTAAAGGCGCGACCGGCCGTCCTGGGACTTTTGTAAGATTAACCCGAACGAATTCGGCATGCAAACAAAAAGATTGGCCGAGGGCCGGAATCCGAAATGGGGCGGTAGCGGCCATGGGCGGGACGCGTTCGCTCGATCGGGCCGGGCCCTGCAAATGCTCGTCGCTCGACCTCGAAACACACGATCTTCGGGGAGTGGGGACTCGCGAAGCGTGATCCGCGACACGAAAATGGGGAGCCTGGATCGAATCGGGTCGAATCGGGTCGGACGATGCGGACTGGCGATGCGAGTGGAATTGCGGTATGGGGCTGGGTTCCAGCCGGCGTGCGTGCCGGGTCGAGAAGCGAGTTCGGGCCGCGGATCGGGGAGCCGGCGAATCCCGGCAATCCCAGATCCCGGCCTGTGCAGGGGACGATATGATGATGGAATCGCGCGGCATTCGACTCCTTCAGCGAATCCTGGGTGCGGCCGGAATGGCGACCCTTCTGCTGGCGATTGAGACCATTGGTGCTGCCGCGCCGCGGCAGGACCATGCCAAACCAGCCCAGGCCCAGAAGAAGGCAAAGACCCAGCCCGCACCAGCCTCGACCAGGGGGGATGCGGCGAAATCGGCCCCGGTCAAGCTCGGGCTGATCGTCAACGAGCCGAGGGCCCAGCAGGGATATACCCTGATGTCCCCGTTCGACTCGTCACGCACGTTCCTCATCGACATGCAGGGCCGGGTCGTGCGTTCGTGGGAAGCTGGCTGTTCGCCGGCGCTTTCCGCGTTCGTCCTCGACAACGGCCACCTGATGCGGCCCGGCTCGATCGGGGATGATGCGCAGGTCTTCGGGCCCGGGCCGGGCGTCGGCGGGCGAATCCAGGAATTCACCTGGGACGGAGACATCGTCTGGGACTTCCGGTTCTACAACCCGAAGCAGCTCCCGCACCACGACATGATCCGGCTGCCCAACGGCAACGTGGTGCTGGTCGTCTGGGATCGCAAGACCGCCGACGAGGCGATTGCCGCCGGCCGAAAACCGGAGATGACCGGCGGCCGCCACTTCATGCCCGACTCGCTCATCGAGATCCGGCCAACCGGCAAAACGACCGGCGAGGTCGTCTGGGAATGGCACCTCTGGGACCACCTGGTCCAGGATTTCGACAGCAGCAAGGCGAATTACGGCGACGTCGCCGCTCATCCCGAGCTGGTTGACATCAATTTTTGGGAAGATGAGAACATCTCCGTCACCGCCGCCTGGCAGGGAAACGCCCCGGCCAAGAAGGCGGACGGCGGCTTGGCGGCAAAGGGCGACGGCAAGCCCGCCGCAAAGGGCGACGGCAAGCCCGCCGCAAAGGGCGACGGCAAGCCCGCCGCAAAGGGCGACGGCAAGCCCGCGGCAAGGCCGGACGATAAGCCCGCGCCCAAACGCCAGCCCCGGGTCGACCCCGACTTCACGCACTTCAACGGCATTTCCTACAACCCGGAGCTTGACCAGATCGTGATGAGCGTCTGGTCCTTCAGCGAATTCTGGATCATCGATCACGGCACGACGACCGCCGAGGCGGCTGATCATACCGGCGGCCGCAGGGGCCGCGGCGGCGACCTGCTCTACCGCTATGGCAACCCGGCCGCCTATCGCGCCGGGACAAGGAAGGACCGCAAGCTCTTCAACCAGCACAACGCGCACTGGATCCCCGCCGGACTTCCTGGCGCGGGGCATCTGATGGTGTTCAACAACGGCGGCAAGCGGCCGGACGGGGCCTATTCGTCAGTCGACGAGCTGGCGCTCCCCGTCGATTCACAGGGACATTACACGCGCCCGCCGGGCAAGCCCTACGGCCCGGACAGCCCCGTCTGGAGGTACACCGCGCCGAAGAAGTCCGACTTCTTCTCCTCGTACATCTCGGGCGCCCAGCGCCTGTCGAACGGAAATACGCTCATCTGCTCGGGTGCAAACGGCACGATCTTCGAGGTGACACCGGACAGGGCGATCGTCTGGAAGTACATCAACCCCATCAAGGGCGGCACGCCGATCGGTCCGCCGCGACCGCCGGGTCAGATCCTGCCGGTTGTCGCGGGTGAGCTCCTCGGCATCACGGCCGACCAGCGGAAGCAGATTGACGAGATTCAGGGTGACATCGACGCCCACCTCGACCGGCTGCTCACGGCCGATCAGAAGAAGCAGGCTGCACTGCCGCCGCGGGATCAGGGCGGCCCCGGGCCTGGCGGGAGACATAAGCCTGGCCAGATCCTGTCCGGCCCCGAGCAGGACCGCCTGATATTCACCGACGACCAGAGGAAGGACATGCTCGCCCTCCAGAAGGCGGTCGACGGCCGGTTCAACGGGCTGCTGACCGAGTCGCAAAGGAAGCAGATCACCAGCGTGTTTGCTCCGCCCGATTCTCGTCCCGGCGGTCCCGGCTTCGGTCCCGGCGATGTCCCGCAACCCGGTAAGCTCTTCTCCGCGGCGCAGCAGGACGCCTTGAAGCTCTCCCCCGAGCAGAAAAAGCGCCTGGAGTCGATGCAAAAGGAGATCGACGCGCGGCTCGAGACGCTGCTCACCGAGGACCAGCAGAAGCAGCTCCAGGCCATGCGGCGCCCCGGCGGCCCGGGCGGTCCGGGCCGCAACGGCCCTCCCGGCGGCCGGCCCCTTTTCCGGGCGTATCGCTATCCCACCACCTTCCCCGGCTTCGCGGGCAAAACCCTGAAACCCGGGAAGCCGCTGGAGGAATGGGGGGCGAAGGAACCCGAGAAGAAGAAGGACACCCGAAGCCAGGGTTCGAGCGCCTGACGCGGCATGGCCGCAATCGTCCGGTTGCGCGACCGGACTTCACGCCGAGACGCAATGAAAGCCCGGATTTCACGCGGAGACGCAGCGAAGGCAGAGACGTAGCGAGAGCCGGGGGAATCGAAGGCCGGTTCTCGCGTTGCGGCTTAGCCCCCGTCCGTCGCGTCGCGGACCTCGCGCTCGACGCGGTCGGGTGACCAGGCTCCCTCGTGGAGTGAGTACAGCGGCCGGCCGTGGAACGATCGGCCCTCGAGAGATGGCGGCATTCCGGGCCATCGGCCGACGAAGCTGCCGGCGGGCGCGCCCTTGCGCCCCGCGACCCAGGCGGGTACGGGTCCGAGCTTGCCGAACCAGTCCGCGACGCGCTCGACGTCCTGCTGGCTCTCGAGCCGGCCGACCAGCTTGGTGCTGCAATTGCCAAAAGCGTTGTAATCAACCGAGCGCGGGCTCTGGGTGCAGAGCAGGCCCGCGACACCGTACTTGCGCCCTTGCGTAAAGATCCGGATCAGCGGCAGCTTGGCCGGCGGCTTCGATGTTCCCGCCGGGATAAAGTCGCGGGCCTCATCAAGGTAGAACAGCAGCCGCGGCCGAGTTGGGTCGTCCGCGTCCGTGGTGATCATCCAGCGGTAGACCTCGGCCGCCAGCGCGGCGGTGAAAAACTGCTTCCAGCCGTCGTCGATCAGGGCGTTCAGATAGATCACGTTGAGCGGAGTTCGTCCGCTCGCATCGGCGCGGCACATCGCGTCCAGGTCGAGCCGCGCACCGCCGGCAAATAGCGCCGCGGCCGGTCCGAGCCGCAGGGCCTCGAGCTTGCGCGCCAGCCGGGTGCGGTCGGTCTTGCGGATGAGGCGGTCGGGATCGTTGATCTCAACGATCGACGGATCCGCGGCCGCCGCGGCGATCGTCTCGAGGCTCACGTCGCGACGATCGCCCTGCGAGGCGAGGCGTTCGAACACCTGGAGCAGGAACGTCTGCTGCGAGTCGACTTCTCCGCCGATGCCCGCCAGGCCGGCGAGACCCGCCGCGGCGGCGCCGAGGAGCTCGTGCCACTCCTCCTGTCGCCGGGCCGGGTCGTCGATGCGGGCCAGGTCGTCGCGGCCGGGCAGGCGGATCGGGTCGAGACAGAGGCGGCGGCCGTGCGAGGTGCCGGGCGTCCAGACTCGCGGCTCGACGCGGTCGAGGAACTCCGCTCGCATCGATCGCAACGGCTCGGCGAGCCCGGGCGACTCGGGGCCTTCGCGGAGGAACTGCACGAGGTCGCCCTGCGGGTCGATCGCCAGCACCGGCACGCCCAGCCGGATGGCCTCCTCGGCGAGGATCTTCGCCATCCAGGTCTTGCCGCTGCCCGCCGCGCCCACTACCGCGATGTGCGTCGGCAGTGCGGCGAGCGGCAGCTCGACGGGTGCGCTGCTGATTTCGCCAGATCGGAA
>JAKAUH010000415.1 GCA_021818605.1 Planctomycetota bacterium | reverse complement strand
TCGCTGCACCGACTGCGATCTCTGCCTCAAGAGCTGCGAAGGGGCGTCCGACCCGCACCAGGACCTGCGCAAGAGCGAGTGCTTCGTCTGCCTCAACTGCATCGAGGACTGCCCGCACGACGCGCTTTCGTTCCGCTTCCTGCCCCGGCGGGCCAGCGAGGTGGCGAACCCCGCGGTCGGCCGCCGACAGCTCGTCATGGCGGGGCTGTTCGGCATCCTGTTCTTCCCCATGACGCGGCTCTCAGGCGGCGTGAAGAAGAACTTCAATCGCGGCGTGATCCGGCCGCCGGGCTCGGTGGCCGAGGACGAGTTCCTCAGGCGCTGCATCAAGTGCGACCAGTGCATCCGCGTCTGCCCGACGAACGTGCTCCAGCCGGCGCTGTTCGAGGCCGGGCTCGAGGGCCTGTGGACGCCGATCATGATCTCGAAGATGGGCTGGTGCGAGCTGAACTGCACCCTGTGCAGCCAGGTCTGCCCCACCGGCGCGATCCGCGAGATCTCGATCGTCGAGAAGCTGGGCCTGGGCCCGTTCGAGGCGAAGGGACCGATCAAGACGGGGACGGCGTTCTACAACCGAGGGCGCTGTCTGCCCTGGGCGATGGACACCAGTTGCGTCGTCTGCGAGGAGGTCTGCCCGGTCAGCCCGAAGGCGATCTACACGAGGAACGTCGAGGTCACCGACCGCTGGGGCGCCACGCTCGAATTGAAGCGCCCCTACATCGACGCCGAGAAGTGCATCGGCTGCGGCATCTGCGAGCACGAGTGTCCCGTCAAGGACGACCCGGCCGTTTATGTCACGGCGATCGGCGAATCCCGCGACAAGAGCCGCTCGCTGCTGCTCTCGCTGGTCGACGGCCAGGGGCAGGACCTGGTGTCGGTCTGATTGATCCGATCCGGACGCCGGAGGACGCGTCATGCCGAACCATGCCGAGACCGCGGGCGTGGCCGACCTCCCGGCGGCACTGCCAGACAGCGTGCAAAAGGCGCGAGCCCGCGCATGGAGCGCGGGCTCGGGCACAGATGCGGAGCCGATCATGTCCTACAGCGACTTCACCCTCGAGGCCGTCGAGCGGCGGCTCGGGGTGACGACGCATGAGGCCGGCCTCTTCCCGGAATCAACAGACGTGACCGTCCCGGCCTGGCTCCCCGAGTGGCTCGCCCGCGGCACGAGGCTGGCGCTGTTGAGTGAGAAGTCACGAAGCGAGTTCATCGTCGTGCCGATCCTGCTGGCCGCACGCGAGCTCAGCGGCGACCGGTTCGCCATCTTCTCGGGCCAGCGGCTGGACGTGGACCCGCCGCGCGGCCTGGCAGGCGAATGCGACTTCATCCTCGCGCTCGGGCCGGCCCTGCCCCCGCTCCACGCGCCGGTGATGACCGTCGTCGAGGCCAAGAAGAATGACGTCGAGGCGGGACTGGGCCAGTGCATCGCCCAGATGGTCGCGGCCCGCCGGTTCAACGACGACGCGGGCCGGCCGGATTCGCCCGTCTTCGGCTGCGTGACGACCGGCGAGACCTGGCAGTTCCTCCAGTTGGCCGACGGTGTCGCGATGCTCGATCGGCCGAGATACTACCTCGACAACGTGGGTCGAATCCTCGGAGTCTTGCTGGCGATCTTCGAGCGGTGCGCCGGGGCAAGTTGATCCGAGAACGGATGACCCAGCTTCAGACCATCACCCGCGCCAGCTCCTCCGCCAGCATCGCCGTCCGGCGCCGGTCGTCGGGCGCGGGGTTCGCGGCCATCGGCGGTTTGTCGTCGTGCGTCCGGCCGTCGAGGGTCCGGCCGGCCTTGCTCTTGCGCGAGCCGCCCCACTGCTTGAAGAAGAACGGGACGCCCGCCCCGGCGCACTGGTCGCGGATTGACTCGACCCACTCGGGCCGCATCGGCCGCGCGCCGGGGCCGCTCTCGCCGCCGAGGATCACCCAGTGGATACCCGAGAGATCCAGCCGGCCCAGGTCCTCCAGCAGCGGCTCGACCGACAGGAACCGCGTCCGCGCCGGCGAGGCGCGCAGGTCGTCCACCCGCGGCAGGCCGTCGCGGCGGTTCTCGACGCTCACACCCCACCAGATCTGGGGCGCCTCGGCCGCGTCGCGCAGCGGGCCGTTCAATAGCTCGCGCATCCTTTGGGATCGCTTGGTCAGCACCTGGTAGGTGTGCCAGTCGGCCCGCCGCATGATCCGGACGACCTCGCGGATGTAGGCGTCCTCGACATCGCGGTGAAACAGGTCGCTCATCGAGTTGACGAAGACCATCTTCGGCGTTCGCCAACGCAACGGCTCGGCCAGCTTGGCGGGGACGGTCCGCAGGTCGAAACCCTGCTCGTAGGGATGGCCCGGCACGTCCCGGAACCGCTCGGCGAACGTCTCGGCATAGCAGTGCGCGCAGCCAGGGCTGATCTTGGTGCAGCCTCGGATCGGGTTCCACGTCGCGTCGGTCCACTCGATGCGGGTCTGGTCGCTCATGGCGTGCGGGGTGCGATGTCCTCGGGCGTGGTGAATCGCCTCGCCGTTCGGTTGGAACGGCCAGCGACTGTTGTACCGATTTGAGCAGAATTCACGGTCGCCTGACAACCGGAGCGACCCCTCGGCCGACGGCCAGACTCTCCGCGCCTGGGCCGATTTGTGTTAGCGTCGAGGCGGATTTGCCGGGAATGACGCGCCGGAGAATGGTTCCGGCCACCGGCGATTGACCAGAAGGGAGTTCGATCCTTGATGACGACCAGGACCCTGACCTCGCGTCTCCTGTTCGCGGCGCCCGTGGCGTTCGCGGTGATGGCCGCCCCGCTCATCCTGACCGGGATGCTCGACCGTCCCGCGGCGGCCCAGGCCGCGAAGAAGAAGGAGACGAAGGAGAAGAAGTGGACCAAGACGGACAGCGGCCTTGTGTACCGCGACGTCAAGGAAGGGACCGGCCCCAGGATCAAGCCGGGCCAGACCGCCGTGGTGCACTACACCGGCTGGCTCTGGGTTGATAATGCCAAGGGACGGTCGTTCGACAGCTCAAAGAAGCGCAACCGGCCGTTCGACTTCGTGGTCGGCGAGGGGCAGGTGATCAAGGGCTGGGATGAGGGCGTGGCCGGCATGCAGGTCGGCGGCACGCGGGAACTGGTCATCCCGCCCGACCTGGGCTATGGCGCCCGCGGCGCCGGCGGCGGCCTGATCCCGCCCAACTCGACGCTCTTCTTTGAGGTCGAGCTGAAGGGAATCCGCTGAGCCTCGTGCCTTTCGGCCGAAGTCGATCCGGGCGGGCGCAGGCCGGCCCGGATCGACAGCCAGGCTCGAATTGACCCATCTCCAGTTTTCGGTATACATGAGCCCTCCACTTGAGCCTTTCTCACCTCCAGATCGCGGTTTTCTCGCTGGTCCCCTCGTCTCGCTCGTTCGTTCGTTCGTTCGTTCGTTCGTTCGTCCCAGGGAAGGGTCTGAGATGGCACGGAATGGTGTCCTCGCTCGGTTTCGGTCCGCGATGGCGACGCTGATGAGCGTCCCCACGTCCCGCCCTGGAGCATTCACGCCGTGGACCTGGCTTCTCGTCCTGGCAGCCGCCACAAGGTTTGCGCCGGACGCACACGCCGAGGGTCTCTTCCGCGCCCTGACGCCGCGCGACCGCGCACAGCCGATGATCGTGTCGGAGACCGGCGCCTCGATCCCGTTCGGTTCGCCGAGCCATCCGGCCACGCTGATTGCCTCCGGCACGGTGCCGGCGTACCTGGCCTATCCGCTGATCGGCGGCGAGCACCTGCCGTCGGGCGTCCCGACTCTTGCCACCGGCCAGCCAGGCCAGCAGGGCATCGGTCCGATGGATCTGACCCAATCCGATGTCCTGGCACTCAACACCGACATCCGTGCTTCGAGATTCGCCATCGTGAACGCGCCCGGCCAGTCGTTCGCCGTCGCATTCCTGCCGCGGTACGCCCGCGCCCTGGCGCACGCGACGCCCCCACCAGCGTCGACATCGGCCTCCGGCACATCCACCGTGCCGACCAATCCCCTCGCCGCGCTCGGGCTGCCGACCTCGATCAACCAGTGGACGATCCAGGGCATTCCGGGCAGCCAGTTGTCGAAGTGGGTCAACACCGGGACCAGCGAGCTCGCGCACCTGTCGACGCTCGGCCTCAACGGCATCACGAAGACGCTGCACCTCGCTGGCGTCAAGGTGACCCCAACGCCCAACGGCCTGAACCTTTCGCCGCAGTACCTTGCCCCCTCGGCCTTCAGCTCGACCGCGGGCGCCCCGCTGCCCGTCCCGGCGCCCGAGCCCTCGGCCTGGCTGGTCGTCGGCCTGGCTCTCGGTGCCGCCGCCCTGCGACGTGGGGGCCGCCCCGCGCGGCCGGCCTGAGCCCACCCCTCGCCTAGACCCGCCTGTCTGTCGCATTCCTTCAACGCGCGACCCGCTCGTGTCAGTCCGGCACATCACTTGCCCACTAGACTCACGTCCTAGAATAGTGGTAGCGAGCCCGCTTGCACGGCAACTCGACCAGACCGGGAACAGCCCGCTTGCAGGGGGCACGGGCGTGACGTCCGCGATCCGGGATTTCGTCCATGGTGAGTCTTCGAGGGAAGCACGCTTGCCCGCGCGCTGCGCTCGCCGTGCGGACGTTCCTGTGAGGAATTTCACGATCAAAAACCAGCCGGATGCACCCCGGTAATCTCCGACCCGGGGATGCGCAGCGGGCGTAGTAAAGATCAAGGGACGAGCCCTGACGAGTCGAAAGAAAACACTGATGGCTGACCGTGACTCGTCTTGCCGCCCCAGCCCAAAAGATCCTCCTCGGGTCTTCCTCTCCACGAGGGCGTCATGATCCCCTTCGACCTCCGAGAACCGGTCAACGCCTGGAGCCACGGGGCCGGGATGATGCTGGCCTTGCCCGTCACCTGGCTGCTCTGGACGCGCTGCGGGCACCTGGACCTTTGCAAGATATCGAGTTGTGCCATGGGAGGGCGCTGCCGCACGGACGGCGGTGCCTGTCCTCTGATCCGACACCAGCGGCTCAAGGCGCTCACGCTCCTGATCTTCGGCCTGAGCCTGGTGGTCTGCTACGCTGCGAGCGCCGTGTTCCACGGCGTGCCGTACCGCGGCGCCCCACTGAGCCCCTATCAGCGGCTCGACCATATCGGCATCTACCTCTTGATCGCCGGCACTTATACCCCGATCGTCTGGTCGCTGATGCGAGGGCCCTGGTTCTGGGGCACGCTCTCGACCGTGTGGACCATCGCCTTGTTGAGCACCGCGCGAGAGTGGTACGGCGGCATGCTGCCGATCTGGATCTCCACTCCAGTCTACCTGGTGATGGGCTGGGGCGCGCTGTTCTGCTATCGCGAGCTGGCGCGGACCCACTCGCACCGGAAGCTGCTGTCGCTGCCCCTGGGCGGTGTGTTCTACTCGGTGGGCGCGTTGCTCAACCTGCTGAAGTGGCCGATCCTCATCCCCGGCGTCTTCGGCGCCCACGAACTGTTCCACCTGTTCGTCATCGCCGGCAGCGCGTGCCACGTGTACTTCATGCTCCGGGTGGTGATCCCCGCGCCGTCGCCGCGCCTGAAGCCGACCTCCGTCGTGACCCTGGCCCCCATCGCCATCGCCCCGTTGACCCGGCCTGTGCCCTTGCCCTTGCCCTCGCCCCTGGCCGCCGCCCGATCGCGCACCCGGCCGGCCTTGCTGCTCCGCTGGGCCCGCGCGATGCTGAGTCGTCGCCTCCGACGCTGGATGCTCCACCTGCCGCACCCGCGCTGGCTCGAGGTGCTCCTGGTCGACCCGCTCGAGGGCCTGCCGAAGGAAGGGACCGCCGAGGTGGCGTGATTGAACTCGATTGAGCGTCCCGGGCTGGCCAGCGAATAATCGGTCGTCATTCCTCGTCTATCGCCGTGCGGCGCGGCGAGACTCCCGCCCGGGGCGCCGTGGCCTCGTTGATGGTGGCCCTGAAGTTGTCGGACCGACAAGATGCCTTCGTGACCGGATCGCGGCCGAGTTCCCCGACGTGCCGCACCGCTACTGCCAGAACCACTTCCTCCGCGATGGGGCCAGGCCCGTACTGGAGGCCAAGAGTCACGCCAAGGTCCAGTTGGTGCACGCCCTGGATGCGCACGTCGCCCATCCTGACCCCTTTACTGCGAAGGAACGGCTCCCGTATCGGACAGCCCGCCAGCCGCCGAGCCCGAAAGAGGCGATGGGCCGAAGGAAGATCATGAGGAAGGCGCGATCCCCGAGGACACGGCCGTTGCTCCTGCCTGACCGTAGCGGCGTTATCGGGAATCGCCGGTGTCTTGGCTCTGTCGCGTGTCGTTGTTTTTGGACGGTAGGCAGAAGGTTTAGAATGGGTGGTGCCGAGAAGGCACTTCCGAGCGAGGAATGATCCGTCGGCCGATCGGCCGATGCACGCGGGATCGGAACGGAAGCCAGGGGGATTGGTCCGCAGATGATGGAGAACAAGGTATGGACGAATGTCGCGGAGTCTGTTCAGGAGCGGGTCATGGGTCGTCGGGCTGATCGAATTCGATTTCCACTGCGGTCATCTGCGTCATCTGCGAACAGATGCCGACTGCTCGGTCCTGGATCTTCGGAAGGCGGGGACTGGGTCCCCCGACGGGTTTGCCCGGGTCGGATCGGCCGAGATCGGCGGATGGAGCCGTCGGCGACACCGGACCGGACTGGAAAGATCGGGTCTCGCCGCGCGACCTGGGTCAGGCAACCTTTGTCCCGAGCGGCCCGGGGGTTCTCTCTGCTGGCCGCGGTCTTGCTGGCAGGGATGATCGGGCTATCGTCGATCGCTGTTGGCCAGGAGGTGTCGGGCGGCACGGGCACCGGCAACGGCACGGGCGACGGCAATGGCACCGTCGCGGCTCCGGCGGCGGGACCGCGGGATCAGGATCAGGACCGGCTGGGCCTGGCGGATCTGGCCGCCTATCGGGCGGCGCTGGCGGGCCGGACGACGGGCGACCGGGCGCGATCGGGCGATCCGCCGGTGCGGGTCGGGTTCCGCGAGTTGTGGAAGGCGCCCGACGATTATCACGGCCGGCGGGTGACCGTGCGCGGCCGGGTCGAGCGGACGTTTCGTCAGGGTGCCGTCGGAGGTTTCCCGCCACTGGTCGAGGCCTGGTTGTTCACGATTTCGGGGGATCCGCTGTGCGTGGTGTATCCCTGGTCGGACCAGGGCGAGCGGGAGGGTGAGGGTGAGCGCGAAAAGGTTCCGGGGTCAAAGCAGGGCCAGCATCGTCTTCCTCTCAGCGACCGGGCGGCGGGTCAGTCGGTCGAGTTCACCGGGACGTTCTTGAAGATGGTCCGCTACGCGGCCGGCGACGGCGATCGCCTGGCGCCTTTGATCGTCGGCGACCGCCCCCCTGCCCTGGTGGCGATGGCGGCGGGTGCGGCCGACGCCGCGCGCGCGGCCGAGTCCGCCGGTCAGGGGGATGATGTCCTGCGCGCGATCGGTGGCGAGGTCGGCGGTGCCGGACGAAACGGCGTCCTCTCGTCCTGGTCCCGCTCGAGCTGGATCCTCGGCCTGACGATGGCGGCGGTCGCCGTCGCCGTCGTCGCCGCGCAGCATCTCCGCGGGGCGAGCCGGCGCCAGCGGCCGAATGCCCGGGATCGGAGGCTCGACCGCGAGCCCGACGGGCCGGATCCGCCGTTGCAGTTCGTCGAACCGCCCGACGGGCCGGACCGAAGTCGGTCAGGCTTTCCAGCCTG
>JAKAUH010000670.1 GCA_021818605.1 Planctomycetota bacterium | reverse complement strand
TGCCGTGGGTCCATGGGCATAGCCACCTGCCGATCATCGTGGACCCCAGCCACGCCACGGGCCGGCCCGAGCTGATCCCGGCCATGGCGCGGGCCGCGATCGCCGCGGGCGCCGACGGCGTGCATGTGGAGGTCCATAGCTGCCCTGAGAAGGCGCTCTCGGACGGCCCCCAGGCGCTGGTCCCCGACCAGTTCGACCGCCTGATGGACGAGCTGCGCCCGCTGGCCCGGCTGCTGGGCCGGACGATCGACGTTTGCAACGCCCAGACGAAGGAGCCCGCCGCATGCGCGCCCGCACCCTGCTGATCGCCGGCAACTGGAAGATGAACCCGTCCACGCGGGCCGAGGCCGCCGCGCTGGCGCAGGAGGTCAAGGCGGGCGTCGGATCCAACACCCAGGTCCACGTCGTGGTCTGCCCGCCGTCGCCGTTCCTCCAGGCGGTGGATGCGGTGCTCGAGGGCTCGCCGATCGGCCTGGGCGGCCAGAACATGCACTGGGAGGCCTCGGGCGCCTATACCGGCGAGGTTTCCGGCGGGATGCTGGTCGACTCCGGCTGCACCCACGTGATCCTGGGCCACAGCGAGCGGCGGCATGGGATGGGCGAAACCGATCTTCAGATCAACCGCAAGCTCCACGCGGCATTGGCGGCCCGGCTGATCCCGATCGTCTGCATCGGCGAGACCAAGGAAGAGCGGCTGGGCGATCGGACGGAGGCCGTGCTCGCCGAGCAACTCACCGGCTCGCTCGCCGGGCTGTCGCCCGAGCAGATGGCCGGCACCGTGCTGGCCTACGAGCCCGTCTGGGCCATCGGCACCGGGCTGACCGCCACGCCCGAGCAGGCGCAGTCGGCCCACGCGTTCATCCGCGCCCGGCTGGTTGCGGCCTTTGGCCAGGCGACGGGCGACCGGGTCGTTGTCCAGTACGGAGGGAGCGTCAAGCCGGATAACGCCGGCCAGCTCCTCGCCTGCCCGGATATCGACGGGGCCCTGGTCGGCGGCGCCAGCCTCAAGGCGGCGGACCTCCTCGCCATCGTCGCGGCCGGGCGTGCGCTCTGAGCAGGGGCCAGGGCTTAGGGGTCAGGGGTCAGGGAAGACAGGCCCCTGGCCGCCAGCCTTTACGTTCGCCCTCCGCGGGCAGCCTCCGGTCAACCTACTGGCCGATATCACCAGGATTCGGCCCATCGCCTTCAGCCATCGACTCGCCCCTAGCCCCGAATCCCTGGCCTCTACAGAGCAGGACCCCGAAGCATGGTGGACTTCCTCATCGGACTCCTGAACATACTGATTGTTGTGAGCTCGCTGTTTCTGATCGGCGTCATCCTGATCCAGCGTGGGAAGGGTGGTGGGCTAGCCGGGGCGTTTGGTGGAGTTGGCGGCTCGAGCGCGTTCGGCACGAAGGCGGGCGACGTCTTCACGCGGATCACCATCGGCGCGGTGGGGGTCTGGATGCTGACGGCGATGCTGCTGGTGGTGCTGATGAATCACCGTGCCGGCTCAACCAGCCGGATGTTCGACGAGCCGACGGCCGGCGCCGACGCCGCGACCGCGCGGGCCAGGGCCCGGTCCCGCACGGCCGGCAAGGGGACGGGCGCCGTGACTCCGAACGCTGGCGAGCTGCCCGATCTGCCGCCCTCGCCGGCGACCGATGTCGGCGCTGGCGCGCCGCCGATCCCCGCCCCGGTTGACATCCCGGCCATCCCGAGCGAGCCGGCCAAGGGCGCCGGCGAGAGCAAGGCCGCCGCGCCTGCTCCTGCTCCTGCTCCTGCTCCGGCACCCGCTCCGGCCAAGGCGCCGGCTCCGGCCCCGGGTGGTTCGTCGGCGCCGTCGCCCGCCGGCGGCAAGGCCGCCACGACGCCGAAGTCGCCCTGAGCACCGAGCTGAGAGCCTGACCCGGAAGGCGAAGCGAAGGCCGGTTCGCTCATGCGGGGTGGGCATTGCTCACCATTCAAGGCCTCCATCTCTTATGTAGGTCAGGCTCTCAGCCTGACTCTTATGTAGGTCAGGCTCTCAGCCTGACGCGGGCTGGCCGATGGAATCCGGAGTCAGGCTGAGAGCCTGACCTGCTTCCCGCCCGCCCGCGAGCCGCCCGCCATGATCCTTCGACCGCCAGCAATTGAACGAACGTACCAGTGAGGATGCCTTGCTACTGAGCATGACCGGATACGGAGAGGCGCGGCACCAGGATCCTCGGTGGACGGTCCAGGTGGAGATGCGGACGGTGAACAACCGGCACCTGAAGATCAGCTCGCGGATCAGCGACGAGTTCGCGGCGATGGAAGGGGCACTGGAGCAACTGGTGCGGGAGCGCGTCCGGCGGGGCACGGTGCAGATCAGCCTGCGGATCGAGCGTCCGAGACGGCCGGAGGATTACCGGCTCAATCTCGTGGCGCTGGCCAGCTACCGCGACCAGCTCCAGGCGCTCCAGGGCGAGAACGGCTGCGAGGGCGACTGGGGGACCGTATCCCCGGGCGCGACCGCGGCGGTCGACCTGGGGCCGCTTTTGGCCTTGCCGGGGGTGGTCGAGGAGACGCGGCCGTGCGCCGCATCGCCGCAGGAGGATTGGCCGGAGGTCGCCGCGGTGGTGGTGCGGGCACTCGAGGCGCTCGAGGCATCCCGGGCGCGCGAGGGCCGCGCGATGGCCGACGAGCTGATCGCACTGGGCCGGTCGATCGACGAGCACCTCGGGCGGATCGCCGAGCGGGCCCCGCTGGTCGTGCAGGCGTATCACCGCAAGATCACCGAGCGGGTCCGGGCGCTGGTGGCCGACCAGGGGGTCACGATCGAGCCGGCCGACCTGGTGCGCGAGGTGGCGATCCTGGCGGATCGCTGCGATATCAGCGAGGAGGTGGTCCGGCTGCGTGCTCACCTGGCGCAGTATGCCGCAATCATCGACGAGCCGGAGAGCTCGGGGCGCAAGCTCGAGTTCCTCGTGCAGGAAATGGGGCGCGAGATCAACACGATCGGCTCGAAGGCCAACGACGTGGAGATCAGCCGCGCCGTGGTGGATGTGAAGGCCCTCCTGGAAAAGATCCGCGAGCTGGTCCAGAATGTCGAATGACGCGGGCGAGACAGGTTTCGGCTCCGGATCGCCCGCGCCGGGCCGTCGGGGCCGGCTGGTGGTCATCAGCGGGCCGTCGGGCTCGGGCAAGAGCACGCTGGTACGCCGGCTGCTGTTGCGCCCCGAGCTCCGGCTGAGAGTGTCGATCTCGGCGACCACCCGGGATCCGCGGCCAGGCGAGGTGAACGGTCGCGACTACCTTTTTGTCGGCCACGAGGAGTTCGAGCAGATCCGGGCCCGGGGCGAGCTGCTGGAATCGGCCCTGGTCCACGGGCAGCACTACGGCACGCCGGCCGGCCCGGTATGGGACGCGATCGAACGGGGCCTGTGCGTGGCCCTGGTCATCGACGTCCAGGGGGGATTCCAGGTCCGCAAGAAGGCACCCGATGCCCTGCTCGTCTTCATCCAGGTCCCCTGTTTGGAGGTGCTCGAGGCCCGGCTGCGGGACCGCGGCACCGACAGCGAGGCCACCATCGAGCGCCGGCTGGTCAACGCCCGCCGCGAGATTGAACTAGCCCGGGAATACGACGTTCAGGTCGTCAACGACGACCTGGACCGAGCCGTCGAGCAACTCGCCACCATCCTGTCCCAGAACGGCTGTGGAGCTTGAAAGAACATGATCGACGAGCTGAAGGAAGAAGAGATCGTCAACAAGGTCGGGGGGCGGTTCAAGCTCTCGACCCTGATCCAGAAGCGCATGATCGCGCTGAACCAGGGGGCTCGCCCGCTGGTCGACATGCGCGGCGCTGACAAGATGTCGATCGTGATCCAGGAGATCATGCAGGAGAAGATCTTCCTGGACATGTCGGGCAAGCTCCAGACCGTCGAGCCGACGGAGGAGCTCGAGATGGGGGGCGAGACGATCGATCTTACCCAGCCGCGCGAATGATCAACGCCCGCCCTGCCCCCTTCGCCCGACGCCCCGGAATCCGCAAGCCCGACGGCCATGCGGCCGATCATTAGTAGTCTGTCCGGGCCCACGGGACTTTCGATGGGGGCTAGGGGCCAGGGGTTAAGGGTTAGGAAGACATCGCGGAAACCACCGGTCCGGGGGATTCGCCGCGCCCGGGTATCCGATTTCCTAACCCCTATCCGCTAACCTCTATCCCCTACTCACCAGGGGGTAGGAATGTCGTTGCGGCAGCGAGCGTTGCGGTCGGCGCCCCTGGTCGGTTTCGGCCTGGCGATCGTGTTCCTGGCGCTCAGCCTGCTCGGGTACGACCCGGCCGACCCGCCGGGCTGGGGCGCCGAGCCGCCCAACACGCGGCCGACCAATCCCTGCGGCCCGGTCGGTGCGACCCTGGCGCACGTGATGTTCGCCACCCTGGGGTGGTCGAGCTGGCTGATTCCCCCGGTCCTGCTGGTCGTGAACGGCCTGCTTGTCCGCCGTCGCGAGCTGGCCGACCGCGCCAGCCCGGCGATCGGGTTCGCCCTGGTGCTCGTTGTCGCCGCGGCGGGCTTCCACAAGCTGGCCCCGGCGCTGCGGCCCAGCCCGCCGATTGGCAGCGGGGGTTACGCCGGCGCCATCACGGCCGTGCTGCTGGAACGCCACTTCGGCAACGCCGGACTGTTCCTTATCCTTGGCGCCACCGGACTGTTCGGCATTCTGCTGTCCCACGAGGTCCTGATCGCCTGGCCGATCCAGGAGCTGCGGTTCCGGCTGCGCGACTGGAAGAACCGCCTGCACACTGGAACCGGCGTCGGACTGACCATGCCGATGCCGATGCCGATGCCGATGCCGGCCGGGGCGTCCGCCGGCGCCGGTGCCGGTGCGGGGGGACTGATGCGCGTGCCGTCAGGCGGCTGGGACGATCCCCTGGTCCTGGCGGATTCCTCCGGGCCAGCTGAGGTCCGCGCGCATCCGCCGATCGCGGTTCACGGGTCGGCCGGCACGACGGTCGCCGCCGGATCGCCCTCGCCGGGGATCGCGGGGCCGAAGCCGCCGACGGGCATCCCGGTCCTCCCCGGCGTGAACCTGCCGGCGCCGGGCTCGGGGTTTGTGCTGCCGCCGATGGATCTGCTCGAACCGCCCCCCGAGTTCCCCGTCCAGGAGCACGAGGCCAAGATCCACAGCCGCGCCATGCTGCTGGAGCGCACGCTGCTCGACTTCGGCTACCAGGTCCGCGTGGTGCAGATCGACACCGGCCCGGTGATCACGCAGTTCGAGATCGAGCTCGAGGCCGGGCTGCGCGTCTCGAAGGTCATCGGCCTGGCCGACGACCTGGCGATCGCCCTGGCCGTGCCGAGCGTCCGGATCGTCGCGCCGATCCCCGGCAAGACGACCGTTGGCATCGAGGTGCCGAATGACCACCGCAACATGGTCCGTCTGGGCGACGTGATCGCCGGCGTGCAGGACAAGTTCCGCGGGTGCCGCATCCCGCTGTTCCTGGGCAAGGATGCCAAGGGCGTGCCGCTGATTTTCGACCTCGCCGACATGCCGCACCTGCTGATGGCTGGCCGCACCGGCACGGGCAAGTCGGTGTGCTTGAACTCGATGATCCTCTCGATCCTGATGACCAGGCGGCCCGACGAGGTGAAGCTGATCCTGATCGACCCCAAGAAGGTCGAGCTCTCGCAGTACAAGCGCGTGCCGCACCTGATGCACCCTGTGGTCGTCGACATGAAGAAGGCCGAGTCGCTACTGGCCTGGGCCTGCGAGAAGATGGACGAGCGCTACGAGTACCTCCGCCGCGCCGAGGTGCGGAACATCTCGGCGTATAACAAGCTCACGCCCGAGGAGATCTACCGGCGGCTGGGCCCCGAGGACGACGCTGAGCGCCAGCGGATCCCGACCTACATGCCCTACATCGTCATCGTGATCGACGAGCTGGCCGAGATGATGATGACGGCCGAAAAGGAGGCCGAGCAGCACATCGTTCGCCTGGCGCAGCTCGCCCGCGCGGTGGGCATCCACCTGATCCTCGCGACGCAGAAACCGACGGTCGACGTCGTCACGGGCCTGATCAAGGGAAACCTGCCGGCGCGGATCGCGTTCCAGGTCGCCAGCCGCAGCGACTCGCGGGTCGTGCTCGACGAGATGGGCGCCGAGCGCCTGCTGGGCAACGGCGACATGCTGTTCCTGATCCCCGGCACATCGCACATCATCCGCGCCCAGGGGACGTATGTGTCCGACGGCGAGGTCACGCGGATCGGCCAGTACCTCGAGCGGTTCCCACCCGAGTTCAGCAAGGAGCTGTTGCAGCTTCAGGTCGGCGGCGGGCCGGGCGGCAAGGATCGCGGCGCCGCACTGAAGGAGCGCGACGACCTGTACGAGCCGGCCATCGAGGTCGTCATCCGCGAGGGCCGCGGCTCGTGCTCGCTGCTGCAACGCGCTCTGGGCATCGGATATGGCCGCGCCGCTCGACTGATCGACTTCATGGCCGAGGACGGCATCGTCGGCGAGTACAAGAGCGGCTCGGCCCGCGAGGTCCTCTATTCGTGGGAGGAGTGGGAGGCGCTCAAGAACGGCGGCGGGGGTGGTGCCGGCGGTGAGAACAAGGAGGAAGCGGCGGCGTGAGGGGCAAACCTCATGCGAATCGAACTGCCTCGTGTCGCCGGAACCATCCGGACGAGTGCGTCAGTCAGAGACCTCAATCGTCCCAGACGGTCTTCTCCGGAGGGCAGAAGCCGCTGACGATATCCAGGACCTCGAGGATCCTGTCCTCGGTCGCCTCGTCTGGAGCGGACTCTCGCAGCCGCTCGATGGCGGATTGGACCTCGCCGCGGGAGACGCCCTGCATTCGGTACTCGCGCAAGGTCGCGATCACCTGTCCGAGCGGCCTGTGCGCCGAGATCGCACCGCTGAGTTCTTCAAGCATCAGTTCGTTGGTCATATCCGGACCCACCTCGGTGCGAGCGCCGCAAGCGGCCATTGAAGTTCGTCGATGGTCATCTCCCTCGTGGGCTCCACCATCCCATGGTTCGGCTTGTCTTGACGGAAGACAAGGTCAGGTCCCAACGAGTCCACGGAAAGCTCCCATATCGGATCCTTCCCGCTTCCTCCGAGGTGCGGCGGGCGTCGATGTTCGGGAAGATGCATCGGGGTATCCGGTGCAACGGACATCCTGCCAGTCCCTGGACGGACTTTTCCGGAGACAACCGGAATATCATCGCCCGGCCTGACGCCGAGCGTCCGCGCGGTCGGCCCGATCATCGGGCCACCGCTTGAATCCACTCGCATCGAACGGTAGATGTATCGCCCCAAGGGACCTGTGGGAGCCGTCGAGTTCAAGACTGGACTCCACAGAATCCCGTCGGGAGTTGCAACTCTGGCGAGGTCGTACCCTTTGCGGCCCTATGCCACCATTATACAGACGGTAGAGTTTCGGATACAGTCGCATTCGATGGTCTCACACGAGCTGGGATCTGATCGGCCGCGACCCCCGGACTGTTTATCCCGTGACGGCCTACCCCGTTCCACCCCCGCGAGGGAAACGACCATGAGCAAGCCGGCGTCGACCAGGGTGGAGCTGACCCCCGATCAGCGCGCTGCGTTCCGCGCGATCCGCGAGCGGGCCGAGTCTGACCGTCCCGGGCCGGACGAGCTAGTCGCGCGGGGCGACGCCGACGGGTTCGTCTCTCAGGGGGCCTTCATGGAGTTGCTCGGCCTGATCGACGAAGATGTAGC
>JAKAUH010001128.1 GCA_021818605.1 Planctomycetota bacterium | reverse complement strand
ACTGCTGGAAGGTGAATGTTCCATCCAGCGTTGACGAGCCGGCCGAGGTCGTGATCGCCAGGCCGGCCGTGGCACCAACGGCCAGGAAGTTGTACTGGTCGGACTGCGTAAACGCGAAGCCTTGACCAAGGATCGAGGCGCTGGCCGCCGCGCCCATCGTGTTCATCTGGAACGTGGCGTTCGTGATCGCGCTCAGGGCGATCGACGATGGCAGCCCGACCAGGCCGAGCGAGCCAACCGTCAGCTCGCCCGCCACGCCGGAGGAGTCGATCAGGAACGCCCCGCCGATCCCGCTCGCCGAGGCCCCCACTCCACCCGTGCCGAGGGTCAGGCTGGTCGAGCCGCCACTGACGCCGACGATCAGCACCGATTGAGGCGCCCCGTCGACCGTGACCGTGGCGAGGCTGAAGCCGAACGTCCCGGCGAGGGTGGCGCTCACGCTCGATGTCGAGACCGCCAGCCCCACCGTGGCGCTCAGCGCCACGAAGTCGAATTGATCCGGCTGGCTGTAGTCGAACGCGGGCGAGGCCCCCGCGGGCGACGACTGAGCAGCGCCCGTGGTGTTGATCTGCAACTCGGCGTTGCTGATGGATCCCGAGAGCGCCAGCGACGACGGTAGCCCCGCGACCCCCAGCGTCCCGATCGTCAGCACGCCCGCGATCCCCGCGGGAAGGATCAGGAAGTCGCCATTGATCCCGGTCGCCGAGACGGTCGGCCCGCCTGTCCCGAGCGAGAGCGCGGTCGAGGCGCCGGCGTGGTTGCCCGTCGAGGTCGGGCCGCCCACCGTCACCTGGATCACGGTCGATGGAGTGGTCTGACCGGGAAGAGTGACGGACTTTTCCTCGAACGAGAATGTGCCGTCGATCGTGGCCGAGCCGAGCGAGGAACCCAGACTCACGAAGGCCGCGCCGCTGGCGGCCATCGCGATCGGACTGCTATCGGCAAGCTGAACGGAGGTCGAGGGGCCCGTCGCGACCGAGAGGCCGCCGCCGGTGAGTCCGGCGAGGTCCAGCGAGGTCCCATCGCTGGCCGTCGAGTTCACCGCGACACTCAGCGACTGGCCGCTCACCGAGCCCAGGCCGGGAATCCCCGTGACACTGGCGTTATTCACCGAGGCCGAGAGCGCGACCCATTCCTGCGCGGCGGTGTCGCCCGTCGGCTGGCCGAAAAGGAGAGCCAGGGCCATCGAGCTCACGTCGACACTCAACCCCTGCGCCTGCGGGGCCCCGGCGTTGAGGCCGAGGAAGCCGGTCACCGAGCTGGCACCGATCTCGAGAACCGTGGCGTTGACCGTCTCTCTCGCCGAGCCCCCCGCGAGCGGGACGCTCGCCAGGCTCGACTCCTGGAAGGCGAAGTTCCCCGAGAACTGCGCGAAGTTGCCGACCGTCAGCGCGACCGAGCCCGAGACCTGGAAGAGCTTCTGATTCAGCGCGATGACGACCGGCGTCGTCCCGGTCCCGGTCGGGACCGACAGGCCGCCGCCCTCGAGCTGCGAGAAGTCGACCACCGCCGGCGGCGACGTCGGGTTGGCCGAGTCGTACGAGCCGTTGATCGCCAGGCTGAGCGGTGCGTTCGCCGAGCCCAGGCTGACGCTCACCGGCACGTTCCCCGGCAGGACCGATTGGACCTGGCCGACGGTCGCCTCGAGGGCGTAGTAGCTGGTCGTGTCGGTCGTCGAGGTCGGAGTGAGCAGCCCCAGGCCAAAGCTCAGGCCGCTCAGCGCCAGGCCGTACGATCCGGCCGAGACCGGCGAACCTGACTGCTGCCAGTACGGTCCGCCGATCCCGAAGAACGCGTCGATATTCGTCCCGCCCAGCGTGACCGCCGAGACCGACCTTGTCGTGGACGTGCCCCCGGCCGGCGTGATGCCAAACTCCTGCCCGGTCGACATCGCGAAGTCGCCCGAGAGGTACACGAACGGCTGCCCCGAGCCATCGTCGATCGTCAGCGTCGAGTATCCCGTCGACATCGTGAACTGGTTCGTCGCCGGGTCGAGTCCGAAGCTCAGGCCGGTCGCGGCCAGCGAGATCAGGCCGTCAAAGCCGACTGTCGCCGAGGTTGCCGAGAGCTGCACCACGCCCGTGGACAGGTTGTCCGTTCCGCTGAACCCGGTCACCGTCGAGCTGAACGTCGATAGACCGGGGAAGAGCGCCACCGACCCCGCCGTGATGCCGATGCTGCCGGTCAGGGTGTCGGTCGAGTCGGTGTAATTGATGTTCGTCAGAACCAGGCTGGGGCTGGTGAGCTGCAACGCGCCCAGCCAGTCGAGCGACGGCAGCGAGACCGTCAGGCTGGCGATGCTGAACCCGCCCTGAGTGATCGTCAGCGCGGGATTGCTCGAGGTTCCCGTGAGGCTGAGCTGGGTGTTGTCGAGCGGCGGCAGGGCGATGCTCAGGCTCTGCACCGTCGCGAGCGTCTGCGTGCTGGAGCCGCTCAGCTCGTTGTCGGTGAACGTCATCGAGCTGATGCTCGCGGTGAGCAGGCCGCCCGCGTCGAGGTTCACCGAGTTGAGCGTCAGCGTGAAGGTCTCGGAGGCGACGTCGTATGTCCCCGACAGGCTGGCGATCGTCGCGGTGTGGGTTGTGCCGGGGAACAGGACCGCGGACGTCGCGGTGAGGTTCACCGTACCGCCGGTTCCCTGCGACCCGGTCTTCGTGACCGAGGAGAAGTTGAGCGTGAGGCCCGAAATCTGCAGTACCCCGGCGAGCGTCTCCGAGGGCAGACTGATCGAAACGCTCGGGACGTTCTTGAGCAGATTCACGATGTCGCCGAACAGCGCCGACGGCGTCTGGAGGGTCGGCGTCTGGAAACCCGAGTAGCCGATGGTCGAGCCGTAGAGGCTCGACGTCACCTGGCCGGTCCCGTTCGTCAGGGTGTCGCCGGCCGTGCTGACGACCGTGAGGGTGTTCGCGGTTCCGGTGTCGGCGAGGGTCATCGACCCGACGGAGTTGCCGAGGTCAACCTCGACATGATCGCCCGAGCCGCCGCCCCCACCGCCGTTGATCGTGCCAGCGGCGAAGTGGGCGCTTGACTCGACCAAAAAGGTGTTGCCCGCGTTGCCGCCGGTCAGCGTCTGGATGCCGTTGAACGCGATGGGGACGCTCGCCGTCGCCAGGGTCGGCACGGTGAGCGTCCCCGCGTGGTCGCCGCTGACAACGAAGCTCGACGGCAAGTTCGGGCCGACGAGGGTATCGGTCCCTCCGCTATCGCCGTTAATCGTGATCGGCGCGGTGAACGCCGGATCGACCGAGTTGATCTCGATCGTGGCGGTCCCCGGCCCGGCATTGATCGTCAGACTGCTGGCCGGGTTCTCGAACGTGATGTTCTCGAAGGCCGGCGTGGGCAGGGCGCTCTCGATCCTGGTCGTCCCGGCGGTGGCGCCGGCGACCAGCTCGATGATGTCGTTCGAGGCCGTGTCGGAGAAGACGCGGGCATTGACCGTGGTGTTGTCGAAGATCGGCGTCAGGTCGGCGTAGTCGATCGACGTTCCGCCGAGCTGGATCGTCCCCGAGTGCGGGCCGGACGACGCGTACTGGGCCTGGGCGAACGAGCCGCCCTCGATGACGAGAGTATTGTCGCCGCCCTTGCCGCCGTCGTAATGGATCGCCTCGGGGATCGGCCCGCCGCTGAAGTCGACCGTCAGCGTACTGCGGGAGCTGGCGACCCCGGTGATATCCACCTCGCTGGTCGCCTGAACGGGCCGGCTGGCGAGCACGGCGCCGGTCGCGGTCTGGACAAGCTGGAGATCCGCCCCGGAGCGCCGGAGGGTGACCGACATCGGACCGTCCGACTGATAGGTCAGCGGACCGGTCGGAATCGGAATCGGATTCGGATTCAGATTCGGATTCGGATTCGGATTCGGCACCGCCGGCGTTCCCGCCGCGTCGTCCGAGCCGTCCGCCTCCGTCGTCTCGCCGATCGAGTCGAGCGCCAGGTCGGTGGCGAGCCCTTTCGATGGCGAGGTCATGGTGGTGGCCGCGGCGGTCGTCGACGCCAGCGAGGACGTCGCCGCGACCATCGGGGAGACCGTGACGGTCTTCACCGACGGGACCGCGGACGTCCCGCCCGGGTACAAGCTCACCTCGACCGAGGAAACCGGGGAAATGGACGCGACCTGAGGCGCCGGCAAGTGCTCCGAAGGGTTCGAGCCGCTAAGCAACAGCCGATTTTCGAGCGTTTCCGCCGAGCATCGGTGGGCTCTCGACGGGAGCTTTCGCGCAGGCTGGACATCCTCTCGCTCGTCGGTCTCGACGGGCGATTTCCTGGCGAGCCAGGGGATGAGTTTGGTCCAGGACGGCATTCAGTTCTCGGCGGTTGCTCTTCGGGTTGCGTCCGGTCCCGGCTGCCTTCGGCGCACCGAGGTCGGAAGCGCGTCTCGTCGCTCTCGATACCCTAGAACGCATTCCGTACAGCCGGAACTCACGCTTCCCGATCGTCTGAATTCCGCGGAAGCGACGGAAAAATCGCCGGGCGCTCGTGGCCCGGAGCCTCTTCGCATTCTATGAGTTCAATGGAGCTTCGCGGCAGGTACGTGGATGGCCTCCGCCCGGGTTGGCACGCCGGCTGGTCGTCCAGGCGGGTGTACCCGGCGAACGCGGTGAAGCGTTCCGAGCGTCGACGGTCGGTTCGGAGACCTGGCGATCCTGGTCGGAGGATCGCCGCTCATGCTCCGCCCGCCTCGATTCGACCGTGCACGTTCAACCGTCGGGTGGTGCGATCATCGACAGCGGGGTCAACGATGAACGAGGCAGTGGCGAGACAGGTCATGCTCAGAGGAGGCCGCGGATCGGTCGGAGGCCGGAAGCACCGCTCCCGTCATCCGCTTGTCGAGGAACTGGAGGTCCGGCGACTCCTGACGCTCCAGACCTGGACCGGAGCCAGCAGCACGGCCTGGTCGGTCTCCTCGAACTGGAACCCCGGCCCAATCAGCCCCGGCGACACGCTCGACTTCACCAGTAGCTCCAGCCAGTTGACGTCGAACAACGACAGTTCGACCACCAACCGCTATGAACTCCAGTTCGACTCCTCCGGCTACTCGGTCACGGGCAACGCGATCGACCTGGCCGATAGCGGAGGAACGGCCATCCTGGCGGACAACGCCACGGGCAGCAATACCTTGAACTTGCCGATGATCGTCACTGGCGCCGCGACGGTCGACCTGACGAACGCCGGCAGCTCATTGATCGTCGCCAACTCGCTCGCCTCGGCGGCCGGGCTGACCCTCACCACCGAGGGGCCTGGAACGCTCGTGATGAACTCGGCCTCAAGCGCCTCTGGCTTCGCCGGCACGGTCGACAACAAGGCGATGCTCCAGGTCGACACCTCGACCGGGCCGGGCTCGATTCAGCTCGACGGAGGAACGCTGCTCGGGACCGGGACCGTCGGTACGATCACGTCGACGACCGGCGGCACGCTCGCTCCGGGCGACTCCGGCCTCGGGACGCTGACCGCCGGCTCGGTGACGCTCAGCTCCAGCACCACGTTCTCGGTCGATCTCAACGGCCCCGGGGCCGGCCAGTTCAGCCAGCTTGATGCCTCGGGCTCCGCGAACCTCAATGGAGCCACGCTCTCGATCAACCTGAACTACGCGCCGTCGAACACCGACTCCTTCGTCCTTGTCCAGAGCACCTCCAACGCGCCGGTGCAGGGAACGTTCCACAACCTGCCGCAGGGAAGCACGATCGACGTCGGCCAGACCCAGTTCGTCATCAATTACCACGGAGGCTCGGCGGGGAACGAGGTGGTGCTGTCGGTCAGCCCGCCGCCGGTCGCGAATCCCGACTTCTATACGCTCCCCGAGAACTCAACCAGTTTCACCGTCTATGCCCCCGGCGTGCTTGGCAATGATACACCGTCCACCGGCCTCCAACCGATTCTCGTGACCGGCCCGGCGCACGGAACACTGACGCTAAACAATGACGGCTCCTTTTCCTACGTCCCGGCCACCGGCTTCAGCGGAGACGACTCGTTCACCTACGAGGCCAGCAACGGCCTGAACGTCAGCGCTCCGACCACCGTGAGCCTGGTCGTCAACCCGGTCAATCAGCCGCCGCAGGTGGCCTCGATCAACTATTCGGTCGTCGAGAATAATGCGGTGTCGGTCGCTTCCCCCGGCGTCCTCGCGGGCTCGACCAGTCCCGACGGTCTGACCCTCACCGCCAAACTCGTGACCAGCCCGACACACGGCACGGTCACTCTCAACGCCAACGGCTCGTTCACCTACACGCCCGCCGTCGGTTACACCGGGACCGACAGTTTCACCGATGTCGCCCTCGATTCCAACGGCCTGACCAGTACCCCGGCGACGATCACGCTGAACGTCCAGGACGTTCCCTCAACCGTCATCTCCTCCAGCCAGAACATGACGGAGGGGTCCACTCTGACCGCGGGCGCTCCCGGCGTCCTCGCCAGTGCCATCGATCCGGCGGATACCATCCTCTCGGCGGTGCTGGTGAACACGCCGGCCGACGGCGTGGTTGCGCTCAATGCCGACGGCTCGTACACTTACACCCCCTACGCCAGCTTTACCGGGACCGACAGCTTCACCTTCAAGGCCAACGATGGGACGCTGGATTCGAACATCGCGACGGTCACAATCCACGTCAACGCCGTGCCCGTCGCCCCGACCGCCGGAACCCCCACTTACTCGATGCTGGAGAACCAGACGCTCAGCGTCGCAGCGCCCGGGATGCTCCTCGATGCGCAGAACCCCAGCGGCGGAACGGTCGCGATCTCGGTCGTCACCCAGCCGCTCCACGGTACGCTCACTGGTCCCAACGCCGATGGCTCGTTCACCTACACCCCCAGCACCGACTTCTACGGCATCGATACCTTCACCTATTATTTGACCGCCAATGGACTGAACAGCAACGTGGCCACGACGACCATCGACGTGACCGAGGTCCCGATCGCGCCCGTGGCCAACCCGGACAGCTACAGCGTCCGAGAGAACAGCACGCTCACGGTCGCCGGTTCGGGCGTGCTGGGGAACGACACCGACCCCAACGGCGGATTCCTCAGCGCCGTGCTGGTCACCAGCGCGTCGGACGGATCGTTGACGCTCAACGCCGACGGCTCGTTCACCTACACGCCGACCACTGGCTTCTCGGGGACGGATACCTTCACCTACCAGGCCACCAACGGCCAGAAGCTCAGCACCCCGGCCACGGTCACGATCACGGTCACGCCCCTGCCCGAACCGCCGGTGGCGGCCTCGATCGCGTACAAGGTGGTTGAGAATAACGCGGTCTCAATCGTTGCCCCCGGCGTCCTCGCCGGCTCGACCAGTCCCAACGGTCTGACCCTCACCGCCAAACTCGTGACCAGCCCGACACACGGCACGGTCACTCTCAACGCCGACGGCTCGTTCACCTACACGCCCGCCTCCAGTTACACCGGGACCGACAGTTTCACCGATGTCGCCGTCGACTCCAACGGCCTGACCAGCACCCCGGCCACGATCACCTTGAATGTCCAGGATGTCCCGTCAACCGTCATCTCCTCCAGCGAGACGGTTACTCAGGGAGGGACGCTGACGGTCGCCGCGCCGGGCGTACTGACGGGCGATACCAACCCGGCCAGTACCTCGCTCCTGGCGATCCTGGTCGACAGCCCGGCCCACGGTGTGATCGCGCTCAATGCCGACGGCTCCTATACCTACACACCCGACGCCGGCTTCTCGGGCATCGACAGCTT